>JAEYZJ010000152.1 GCA_023430705.1 Pseudomonadota bacterium
CTGAACGGGCCGCAGGACTTCCTCAAGGGCTGGCGCGACATCTTCCAGGGGCGCCGCGACCTCGTGGTCAACGGGCTCAACGCCAATACCGGCATCGACTGCCTGTCGCCGGAGGGGGCGTTCTACGTGTTCCCGTCGGTGCGGCGGCTGCTGGGCAAGACCTCGGGGGGCGGGCGCGTGCTGGTCGACGACGAGGCGTTCGTCCTGGCGCTGCTCGAGGAGTCGGGCGTGGCGCTGGTGCACGGCACGGCGTTCGGGCTGGGCGGGCACATGCGGCTCAGCTACGCGGCGAGCAACGAGCAGCTCGAGGACGCGGTGAGCCGGATCCAGGATTTTTGCGCCCGGATCAGGTGAGTATCCCGCCCGGGCGGGGCGGCTACAGGTAGTCCATCAGGCTGAAGGAGCCGGACCCGGACCCGGACCCCGAGCCCGCGCCCGCGGCGGCCCCCCAGAGGGGGCTGCCGGTGGCGGCGCCGAGGTGGGCGGCCAGCTTGCTGGCGGTGTGATAATTGGCGACCGCCGCGGCATAGAGGTTCTCGGACCAGCCGGCGGCGGCGCGTTCCTCGCTGCTCATGGCGCCATAGAGCGAGATGATGTTCTGCGCAAAGGCGCCGGGATCGCTTGAGGAGCCCGCGGCCTTGAGGCCCTGGAGGACCGCCGAGGCGGCGCGGGAGCGCATCTCGGCGCCGGCGGCGCGGGACTCGGCGACGCTGAACCGGTCGCCGGAGTTGAGCGCGACGGCGGCGATCGAACGGCTGTCGAAATCGGAATAGTCGGGCTTGCCGGCGCCGGCCTTGTAGAGGGCGTCGAGCGTGGCACGGGCATCGGCGGCGACGCTGGCGATGTCGCGCAGGCCGCCGGTCTCGCCGGCGGCGAGGCGCTGCATGTAGGCGTCGACCGGGTCGTTGGCGACGGCGCCGGGAAGGGTCGAGGGATCGGCCTCGATCTTGTGGAGCATCTGTTCGAGCGCGGCGCGCTGGTCGGCATGGGTGGCGGACGCCTTCTCCTCGGGACCCATGCCGTCGAACCAGGCGAGCGCGGCGGTGTAGAGGCCCCTTGATGCTGCCGGTGACGCGGCCGACGGCGGTGGGCCCGGCGAGGGCCTGGTCGAAGCGGTTCTGCAGTTCGATGGCGGCCGCCTTCTGCTCCTCGACGGTGAACTGCTGGCCGCCATTGGTGCTGATGGCGTAGAGCTCGCGGCGGTCGAGGGTGCCGAGGTCGATGGCGAGGTCGCCGTCCTCGAGCGGGCTCGCGAGCTTTGCCGCCTCGAGCAGGGCGTCCATGGCGGCGCGGGCATCGGCGGTAACGGTGGCGAAGTCCTTGCCGGCGAGCGCGGCCTTCGCGGCATCGGAGAGGGTGACGGTGGTCGCCGAACTCTCCGCGCCCGTCGTGCCGGACGCCGTGGCGGCGGGCTGGTGGGCCGACTTCTGCGCATTGGCGATGATCTGGGCGTAGCTGGGCGTGGAGCCGACGGTGCCGACACTGGTCATGGGTGCCTCCGGATGCGCCCGATGCGTTGCACGGAACGTGCCAGCGGAAGGGGGCCGGAATGCCGGGGGATCGGAGCGCGGCAGGCGCGCGGTGGGCAGGAAGTGCCGGGCAAATCGTGCCGAAAAGAAAAGGCTCCGCTCGAGGGGATGAGCGGAGCCTTCAGAGGTCGGCTCGCCGAAGCGGGCCAGCCATCAGATACGCAACCGGGGAGGAGGTCGGCTGCAATCTCATGACGTCCAATATCCTCGCATGCCATGGCCGGAACAATGGCTCAGTCGGAACGTCAGCCATGCGTCAGGCGCGGGCGAGCAGCAGGAAGCGATTGAGCGCGACGGCGGCCCAGACCGCCTCGACGACGCCGAAGGGCCAGGCGCCCTGGAGGAAGCCATAGATCGAGCCGAGCGCACAAAATCCGGCGAAGGCGAGGACGAACCAGTGGCTGCGGCGCTCGAAAGCGTAGGTCACCAGCATGCCGGAGACGGCGAAGAGCCCGAACAGGGTCAGCAGGTCCACGCAAAGTCCTCCCAGTCAAAAAAAGAGGCTCCATCCGAAGATGGAGCCTGATGAAAAGGACCGAGGTCCAAATCCAAAGTGGTGGAAAATGGACGAGGGAGGAGGATTCGCCATTTGCCGGTGGTTCCAAGTCGAGGGAGGAGGATACGACTTCGAACCGGGTGTCGCAGAGCAGGACCGAGGGAGGAGGATACGGTGCGGCTCACATCGACACTGGGAATATGCCTCCCGAGACGCCGTTCCACAATCCGCAATGCTACATGCCAGCTATGCGCTCAATGCAGGGAAAGGTCAGCTTTGCTGACATGACGTAAACGTCCCGCGAGGGGTCCGGTTGCATCGGCTGGGGGGAAAAATAAGGCCCCGCTCGAGGGGAGAGCGGGGCCAGTTTGCAGTCATTGCTGACTACAGGAGGAACAAACAACGAGCGCGAGGAGGAGGAGGGAGATGCGCTCAGCTGCTGTCGAACGGGGATATATGTTCGTGATGCTGACCTATCAAGCGGAATCTGGAACATGCGAGGCATGCGGTTTGCGCATGGCGGTTAAGTCTATGAGTTTACTAGTGTATCCGCGGGTGCGACAGTTTAGCCCGGCCTCGGGAGGGGCCTCGCGGGGCCTGTGAAGGCCGGAAACCGGGCGAATCCGCAGGCGCTAGAGCCAGCCGCTGCGCTTGAAATAGAGGAACGGCACCACGGCCGAGAGGACCATGAGCCCCAGCGCAAACGGGTAGCCGAAGGGCCAGTCGAGCTCGGGCATGAAGTGGAAGTTCATGCCGTAGACCGAGGCGACGAGGGTGGGGGGCAGGAAGACGACGGCGGCGACCGAGAAGATCTTGATGATCTGGTTCTGCTCGAGGTTGATCAGCCCGAGCGTGGCGTCGAGGAGGAAGGTGACCTTGTCGGAGAGGAAGGTGGCGTGGTCGCTGAGCGCGGCGGCATCGCGCTGCAGCACCCGCAGCTCCTGCTTGCGTTCGCGCACGGCGCGCTGGTCCTCGGTGCCGACGCTCTGGTGGTAGCTGACCAGCCGGCTGATGGAGACGAGGCTTTCGCGGGCGAGCGTGAGGACGTCGCCCTTCTTGCCGATCTGCTCGATGAGCGACTGCAGGTCGCGGGTCTTGCGGGTGGGCTTTTTCGCCTTGTTGCCGAAGACCTCGCGCGAAATCTGGTCGATGCCGTCGCCGGTGTTCTCGAGCAGCTGGGCCAGCCGGTCGATGAAGGATTCGAGCAGGCCGATCATCACGCGCTCGCCGCCGATCTCGCCGGTGGCGGGGCGGGCGACGAGGCGCTCGTAGAGGCGGAAGGGCTTTGGGTCGGCGTAGCGCACGGTGACGAGCTGGTCGTTGCGCAGGACGAAGGTGATGGGGGTCTTCACCAGCTGCCCGGACTCGTCCTCGATGAGCGCGGTGATGGTCATGAACTCGGCGCCGTCCTCGCTGTAGAGGCGGGCGGAGGGCTCGATGTCCTGCATCTCGCGACGGGTGGGGATGTCGATGCCGAGGCAGGACTCGACGAACTTGTCCTCCTCGCGCGTGGGGTCGATCAGGCTGTACCATACGGCGTCGCCGATGCGGGCGTCGGCGGTGGCATCGAAATCGGTGGGGGCGAGGCGGTTGTCCTCGCGGATATAGGCACGCAGCATTTGGGGCTCCAGGGCGGTCGCGGTCGGCGCGCCGGGCCCTCCGAGGGCTAGTGCGCCGGCAGAATCGAAGATCGACTTCGACTGTCGGGGTTCATTTCGAGGTCCTGATGACGGTCGGGCCGGGGCCCGCAACGGAGGCGGCATGCGCCTTCGGTCGCGAGCCGTCAAGGGGCGCAAGGGAGCGCCCAAGGGGCGCAGTGGAGCGCCCAAGGGGCGCCCAGGGGGCGCCGGGGACGGCGTCAGTCGAGGAAGGCGTCGGCGAGCGTCGCCTGGAGATCGCCATTGCCGGCATAGAGGATGTTGTCGATGCGCCACACGCGCGTGCCGGCCGGGTTGTCGACCAGCCGCAGCGCCAGGGTGTCCGAGAAGTCCGCCTCGGGATAGGCGCGGAAGGAGTAGTCGATGCCGACATTGGCCGCATCCATCATGAAGGCGACGGGGCCGGGGCGGCACTGATCGGCCCGGTCGGGCATGGCCTGCCAGGGGATGCCGTCGCCGAGCGGGGGCTTGTCGCCGGGGCGCTCCTGCCCGATGGAGGCGTTGCGCAGCTCGGCGTCGGCTATGGCCGAGCGCAGCCCGACGGTCAGCAGCCCCTCGACGGGCGCCATGTCATTGCCGATGCGCGAGATGCAGAAGATCTGGGCGACCTGTTGCGGCGTCAGCGTGACGGGCTGCGCCGGGGCCGGCGTGGCGACGAGGGCAAGGGCGGCGGCTGCGAGCAGCGGGGTATATCGCATTGGCGGGTCCTGTTCGGGTCGCCCGCACTGTCGGCGAAGACGACTGAACTGCGGATGAATGGACGGGCCGAGCGCGAGGCCTTGGGCGGGAGCGGCGAAGGATGCTAGAGGCGTGCGGAACGGAGACCCCATGAACAAACCCCGCACCCTCGACAATCCCGCCTGGAATTCGCTGACCGACGGCCACCGCAGCCTTGCCGAAGTGAACGGGATGGCCGCGCGCTTTCCCGCAACGATGTCGCCGATCGTGGGGCTGGAGCAGCACACGCCCGAGGCGTTCGAGCAGCTGAAGGCGCTCGTGCCGGCGGGGGAGACGGTGGCGCTGGTGACGGCGACGGCATTCGAGGTGCCGGGAGGCTGGGAGGAGGTGGCGCGGATCGCATGCCAGCAGATGGTCTGCACGAGGCTGCCGGAGGCGCCCGAACTGCAACCGGCGCTGCTGCGGGACGACGATGTGCCGGCGATGCTGGAGCTCGCGGCGGCAGCGGAGCCGGGGCCGTTCCGCGCCGGGACGATCGGCATGGGCCGCTACTACGGGGTGAAGACGCCGGAGGGCCGGCTGATGTCGATGGCCGGCGAACGCATGCGCATGGACGGGCTGACCGAGGTGAGCGCGGTGTGCACCTGGCCGGAGTTCCGCGGCAGGGGGCTGGCGGCAGCGCTGGTCGGGTTCGTTGCCGCCAGGATCGGCGGCGAGGGCCGGACGCCGTTCCTGCATGTGAAGGCGGACAATGCCGGTGCGATCGCGATCTACCGGCGGCTGGGGTTCGAGGTGCGGACCGAAATGGCGTTCCGGCTGGTGCGCTGGGCCTAGGGGGCCGGACGGAGATCGCCCTCGCGGGGCCCACGGCGCGGACGCCCGGGTCAGCCGCCGAGGCTGTCGCGCAGGGTGGCGCCGTCGGCGAAGAGGATGTCGTCGAGGCGGAGCAGGCCATCGACGAAGCGCATGACGAGACGGTCGGAGAAGCCGGACCTGCCGTCCTCGCGATAGCGATAGGAGAGGATCACCTGGGGCGCCTCGTAGGTGCCGGAGGCGCCGACCGGATCGCAGGCGTTGGCGTAGTCGGGCTTGCCCTGCCAGCGGATGCGGGCCGGGTCGGCCGCTTCGACAAGGGCGCGGGCTTCGGGAGTCAGCATGGCGAGCACCGGCGCCATGTCGCCGGACAGGCGGCCGATGCAGAAGACCACGCCGAACTGCGTGGTGGTCATCGAGTCGGCGGCGGCCGGGACGGGCAGCAGGAGAGCCGGCAGCAGCGCAAGCGCCGCCGCGCGCGTCAGAACGACCATTCCCTCGCCTTGCCGACAAGGAAGTCGCGGAAGACGCCGACGCGCTTGGAATTCTTCAGCGCCGGCGGATAGACGAAATAGGCCTCGTAGGCGGGCAGCTCGATGCCGGCGAGCACGCGGACGAGGTTCTCCTCGTTCTCGGTGACGTAGTCGGGAAGCATGGCGATGCCGATGCCGGCGCGGGCGGCCTGCATCATGCCGTAGATGGCGTTGACCTTCATGGCGGCGCGGCGCGGCGAGGAGTCGGGGCGGCCGAGCCGCTCGAGGTAGTTGATGTCGCCGAGGTAGGACGGAACGGGCTCGCCGAAGGAGATGACGCGGTGCGAATCCAGCTCCTCGACGGCCTTGGGCTCGCCGAACTCGGCGACGTACTGGCGCGAGGCATAGAAGTGGTTGTGCACCGTGAACAGCTTGCGCTGGATCATCTCGGACTGGTTCGGGCGGTGCAGCCGGATGGCGACGTCCGCCTCGCGCATGGCGAGATCGAGCTCGGCGTCGTTGAGCTTAATCTCGATCTGGATTTCCGGATAAAGGATCAGGAACTCGTGGATGCGCGAACTCAGCCAGGTGGAGCCGATGCCGACCGTGGTGGTGACGAGCAGGGGCCCGGTGGGGACCTCCTGGCTCTCGGACATCTGGGTCTCGACCTGCTGCAGCTCCCAGTGCATGCGGTGCGCGGTGCGGAAGAGCTGCTCGCCCACCTCGGTCAGCACGAGGCCGCGGGCGTGGCGGATGAAGAGCTTCAGCCCGAGGTCTTCCTCGAGCGCGGAAATCTGCCGGCTCACCGCCGACTGACTCATGTTGAGCCGTTCGGCGGCGTGGGTGAATGACCCGGATTCGGCGGCGGTGTGGAAGATGCGGAGCTTGTCCCAATCCAGCATCGGCTATTCCGCTGCTTCCGCGAGTTCAAGCGATGCGAGGTACTGCTCGGCATCGAGGGCGGCCATGCAGCCCATGCCCGCGGCAGTCACGGCCTGGCGGTAGACGTCGTCGGTGACGTCGCCGGCGGCAAAGACGCCGGGCACGTTGGTGGCGG
>JAEYZJ010000288.1 GCA_023430705.1 Pseudomonadota bacterium
CAGGGACTACGTGACCTCGGCCCGCATTGCGGGGCTCGGAACCCTCGCCGCCGCCCAGCGCCATGTGCTGCCCGGGCTCCTGCCGCGCCTGCTCGCCATCGGGCTCGAACTCCTCGCCGTCGCAACGATCATCGAGATGACGCTGACCTTCGCCGGCCTCGGAGCTCCACCCTCCGGCGCGAGCCTCGGCCTCATGCTGCGCGACGGCCAGCAGTTCCTGTCGCTGCGGCCACTGCTGGTGGTCGCCCCCGGGCTCGTCGCCCTCGCTGTTGCCGCCGCGCTCTTCCTCCTTGCCGGCGGCCTCCGGGGAGATCGGCGGTGAGGCGGGTCGAGCTCGGCGATCTCGTCGTCGAAGCGGGTGGCATTCTCGCCGTTGTCGGTCGTGCCGGCAGCGGCAAGTCGATGCTGGCCCGGAGCCTCGTCGAGCAGGGCGCCGTGCTCATCGGCCCCGGTGCCGATGCCGCCACCCTTGCCGAGGTCGTCGCCGCCGGCCCCAGCCTGATCGTCGCCGACGAGCCCGGGCGCGACCGCGACCCCGGCACGCAGCACGACCTGCTCGCCGCCCTGCACCTCGCCAGCCGGGACCGCGGCATTACCACGCTGATCTTCACCGCGGATCTCCGTCTCCCCATCGCCATGGGGCTCGAAACCGCCATTCTCGCCGACGGACGCTTCGTCGAGCGCGGGCCCATCGATTCGCTGACCCTGCGGCCGGAGCACGAGGCCACCCGCCGGCTGGTCGCCGCCGGCCGGCCGCGCAGCCGCACCATGGCGCGCCCGCCCATCGGCGACACGCTCCTCGCCTTCGACCGCGTCACCATGCACCGCCCCGGCCGCCGGGGCTGGCCGTTCCGCCGCGAGAGGGCTGTGCCGCTGCTCTCCGGGGTCAGCGTCGCGCTCCGCAGCGGGCAGGCCATCGGCCTCCTCGGACCGGCCGGGGCCGGCAAGTCGCAGCTGCTCCGCCTTGCCGCCGGTGTGGTGCAGCCGGACGCCGGGCGCGTGGTCGCTGCCGGACGGGCCCGTATCGCCATGCTGTTCTCCGATCCGCACGCGGCCTTCAATCCCCGCCTGCCGGTCGGCCTCACGCTCACCGAGCCACTCCGTCTCGAGGCGGAACTGCTGGTCGACGAGCAGGCCGAAAGGCTCGTCGAGGCGGTGCGCGTCGTCGGCCTGTCCCCGGGCCTTCTCGACCGGCGTCCCGCCGGCTTCAGCCCGCTCGAGCTGCAGCGGCTCGCGCTCGCCCGCGCCATTCTCGGCCGGCCGGGCCTCATCCTGCTCGACGAGCCGACGGCCGGGCTCGATCCCGTGGCCGCCGCCGAGTTCGTCCAGCTCTTCAATCGCGTCCGGTCCGACTACGGGCTGGCCGTGCTCTGGGCCAGCCGCGATTTCGCGCTGCTGCGCCAGCTCTGCGATCGCATCGCTGTTCTCGACCGGGGCGAACTCGTCGAGATGGGAACCCCCGGCGCGCTTTTCGAGACGGGGGCGCACCCGACCACGCGCTCGCTCGTCGCCCCGCGCTATCCCGAGCCGCCCCCGCCCATGCCGCCGTCCCCGCCCGAGCCGGAACACCGGGAGGTGGCCGCCCCGGTTCCCTCAGCTGACGACGGCGCCGACGAACGCGCCGAGGGGCGGCAGCTCGAGCCCGTCGCCGGTCGGAGCAGGGACGGAGCCGGGAGCATGGATGCCGCGGACCGCGACGGGCAGGGGGACGACCACCGGGCTCTGCGTCATGTTGAAGGCGCATAGGATTGTCTCGCCCTCGGCGCTGCGGGTGAACATCAGCACCCCTTCCGGGGCGTCGAGTGTCCGGATCGTGCCCTTCACCAGCGCCTTGTGCTCCTTGCGGAACTGCATCATCGCCCGGTAGTGGTGCAGCAGCGAGTCGTTGCGCTTTTCCTGAAGGTCGGGGGCGTGCAGCAGGTGGTCGCCGGACACCGGCAGCCAGGCGCGCGGCGCTGTCGAGAAGCCCCCCAGATGCGCCGCGCTCTGCCAGACCATCGGCGTGCGGCATCCGTCGCGGCCCTTGAACTGCGGCCAGAACTCGATGCCGTACGGATCGACCAGATCCTCGAACGCGAGCTCGGCTTCGCCCAGCCCCAGTTCCTCGCCCTGGTAGATGCAGACCGAGCCGCGCATGGTCAGCAGCATCGTCCCGGTCAGCCGTCCGAAGCTCTCGCGGTCGCCGTGGCTCAGCCAGCGGCTCACGTGCCGCACCACGTCGTGGTTGGAGAAGGCGAGGCAGATCCAGCCGTCGGGGGCACTCTCCTCCGTGAGGTCGATCGACTTGCGGAAATGCTCCGCGTCGAACGAGCCGCCCAGATAGTCGAACGTGTAGGCCATGTGCAGGCGCTCGTCGCCCGAGGTATAGGCCGCCATCACCTCGCGCTGGTGCTGGCTGTCGCCGATCTCGCCGACCGTGGTGCGCCCCGGATACTCGTCGATCACCTGGCGCAGCCGGCGCAGGAACTCGAGGTTCTCCGGACGGCTCTTGTCGTAGATGTGCTCCTGGAAATTGTAGGGGTTCACCGCCGGCGCGGTCGAGGCGTTGAACTCCTCGGGCTTCACCACCGGGTTCGATTCGAGGCCCAGCGAGCAGAAGTAGAAGTTCACCGTATCGAGCCGGAAGCCGTCCACCCCGCGCTCCAGCCAGAAGCGCATGTCGTCGAGCACTGCGTCCTGCACGTCCGGGTTGTGGAAGTTGAGGTCCGGCTGCGAGGCGAGGAAGTTGTGCAGGTAGTACTGCATGCGGCGGCTGTCCCAGGCCCAGGCCGAACCGCCGAAGATCGACAGCCAGTTGTTCGGCGGCGTCCCGTCGGGATTGGGGTCGGCCCAGACGTACCAGTCGTGCCGCGGATTGGTGCGGTTCTGCCGGCTTTCCGAGAACCAGGGGTGCTGGTCGGACGTGTGCGAGATCACCTGGTCGATGATCACCTTCAGGCCCAGCGCGTGCGCCTTCTCGACCAGCCGGTCGAAGTCGCCGATCGTGCCGAAGATCGGATCGACGTCCCGGTAGTTCGACACGTCATAGCCGAAATCCTTCATCGGCGAGGTGAAGAAGGGGCTGAGCCAGATCGCGTCGACCCCGAGGTATGCGACGTAGTCGAGCCGTTCGGTGATGCCCACGAGGTCGCCGATGCCGTCGCCATTGTGGTCCTGGAACGAGCGCGGATAGATCTGGTAGATCACCGCCCCGCGCCACCAGTCGCGGTCGAGCGGCTGCTCAGGCGTCGACTTCTGCTCCGTCATCGGCGGAACAGCCACCATCTGCGGCATGATGCTCATCGGGGGCTCCTTGCTCGTTTCGGCGGAGCTTTGCGGTTCCGCCTCGCCCGAAGTCAATCGCCGCCCGGCGCATGGGTTCCACGCGTGCATCGGCTGGCCGGCCGGCCCCCGCCATTTGCCCAAAACGAAAGGGCGGCCCATGCGGACCGCCCTCCCGTTCGTGACCTTCGCGAGAAGGCCCGATTCTGTTCGGCTGCTGCCGGACCTAGAAGTCCATGCCGCCCATGCCGCCCATGCCGCCGCCGCCCGGCATCGCCGGCGCTGCGTCCTTCGGCAGCTCGGCGATCATCGCCTCGGTGGTGATGAGCAGCGAGGCAACGGAGGCCGCGTCCTGGAGGGCGGTACGAACCACCTTCACCGGATCGACCACGCCCATGGTGATCAGGTCACCATATTCGCCGGTCTGCGCGTTGTAGCCGAAGTTGGCGTTGGAGTTCTCGAGGATCTTCCCGACAACCACCGAGCCTTCGTCGCCGGCATTGTTGACGATCTGACGGATCGGCTCCTGCAGGGCGCGACGGACGAGGTTGATACCGGCCTGCTGGTCGGCGTTCACACCCTTGACGGTGAGGGCGCTCGAAGCGCGCAGCAGCGCAACGCCACCGCCGGCAACGATGCCTTCTTCAACCGCGGCGCGGGTAGCGTTCAGGGCGTCGTCGACGCGGTCCTTGCGCTCCTTGACTTCGACTTCCGTCGAGCCGCCGACCTTGATCACCGCAACACCGCCG
>JAEYZJ010000296.1 GCA_023430705.1 Pseudomonadota bacterium
GCTGCCTGCTCTTTACCACCAGCAGGTCGCTGCCGGAGTTGATGCCGATATTGGTCAGCTTGGCGGCCTGCTTCCTGAGCTTGTTCGCCTCCTTGAGGTCGCGCTCGTTCTGGGCCTGCTGGGAGGCATCCTCGCGTTCGAGTTCCCTCCGGGCCGGGGAGTATGGCTGCGGGAAGTAGCGCGAGCTGGCCGGCCTGAGGAACAGCGTCCGGTTGGTCACCGCATCGAGGAAGTCGCGGTCGTGGCTCGCGACGATGACCGGAATGTTCCGCGCCTCGCGCCTGAACCACTCCTCCAGCCGGAACAGCTTGCTGAGGTCGAGATGGTTGGTCGGCTCGTCGAGCAGCAGCGCGTCGGGATCGGCCACCCAGACGCGGGCAATGAGCATCAGGCGCTGCCAGCCGCCGCTCAGCTCGGCCACCCGGCGGTCGCGCAGCTCGTAGGGGGTCTCGAAACCGTCGAGCGCAACGTCGGCGCGCCATGCGTCGGTCTCGCGCTCCGCCGGCGGCAGCGCCTCGAGCACGGCCTCCCGCAGCGTCAGCGGCATAAGCCCGGCCGGCACATCCTGCTCGACATAGCCGATGCGCAGGCCGCGCGAGCGAATGACCTCGCCGCCTGTCGGTTCGGCAAGGCCGGCGATGATGCGAAGCAGCGTCGTCTTGCCGAGCCCGTTGCCGGCGACGAGCCCGACCCGGTCGCCGTCGGCGATCACGAGGTTCAGGCCGCTGAACAGCGGGACAGTGGCGATGGTGGAAAGGTTCTGGAGGCTGATCGAGCCCATGGTCGTCTCATTCCCGGAAGCTGTGGCGCGCGATCGGCGCCTTGCCGTCAATGGCCCGCGTCAAGCGGAGCCGGATCGGGGCAGACCAGAAAAGGATGAGACGAAACTGACGTCCGGACCCGCTCGGTCAGCCCTGCAACTGCTGCTGCAGGGCGAAGACAGGGCCACGGCTGCGGTGCTGGTCATGACGATGATCCACGCGACCCTCCTTCAGCTCGTGTGGCGGACGGAGGAATGGATAGCGCAAGGCCGCCCGGGTGGCAATCAGGCCAGGTAGAACAACGCGGCGACCGCGACGATCATCAGGGAACGGGGAAGCGCAAGATGGGCAAGCCGGTACGCAAAACTCTTCAATCCGGCTTGCGGCCATCCGCGGTATCGGTGCGCCCGAACATGGGTCTCAGGATACGCGAGACCACCCTCTCTCCGGGCACTCATACGGCTACTCCAGACAAAAAAACCGTATGTCGGAGTTATATCCGCGGGCGCTTAAGAAAGTGCTTCGAGAAAGCAAACGAACTCTAAACGGAGTGCTCCAAAACAACGCGCCAAGCGCCTTTGTGCGGAACCGAACGTATTGAGTTTGTTAAGCTATCATTCAACTCCGGCGCAGCCGCTGGCGGTCGAGGATGGCGCCGGTGCAGGTCGAGACGCGCAGCAGGTAGACCCATTCGCCGCGGGTCGCGCGCACCTGGATGCGGCGGTCGTTGCGCACGTTCAGGTAGATGTTGCCGTAGCCCTGGTCGCGCACGGCATTGCGGATCTGGCGGTCGGTCAGCTCGAGACAGAGAAGCGGCCGGCGGAAGCCGAAGCCGTCCGTGCCGAAGCCGAAGTGAAACTGCGCCGCCCCGGCCGGCACGATCGTGGCCGCAAGGGCGAGGCCGAGGGTGGCGGCGCGCAGGATGGACAGGGTGCTCATCGCAAGTCTCCTTGTTGTTCGCTCCAGCGAAGACACAAGACCCCGGCCCTTGTGAGGACCGGGGTTCGGCGGAGCCGGAGGGAGGAGTACCGGCTCCGCCGGAGTTCGCGCTAGAAGCGGAACTGGAACTGGAAGCCCGGGTGGTACGAACGCCGCAGCCGCTCGACGTCGGTGACGCGGCCCGTGCACTTGTTGATCGACATGGCGTAGGTCCGGCGCCCCCAGTCGGCCACGACCTTCACCCGCACGCCACGGCGGTCGACGAAACGGATGTCGTCCCAGCCCATGCGCTGCAGGCCACGGCGGACCTCGTTGTTGGTCAGGCACTCGCGCTTGTGGCGGCGACCGTTGTCGAAGCGGTACGAGAAGTTGTCGCCACCGCCCTGGATGCCGAACTGGAAGTTGAACGAGGGATTTCCGGACTGGGCCTGGGCCGGCATGGCGGTGAACGCGGCGGCGCCCAGCGTCAGGGCGATGATGGCGGCCCTGCCGGATTTCATCACGCGGGAAAGGACGGGGGTCATGGTAGAATCTCCTTTGGGTCGTCTTTTGGGCGCCAGGTCCACTAGCTTGGCGTCACGCTAGGTCCCCTTTCCTTAACCGATGCGGTATCGGCCGTTCATCCGCCGTTCATCTTCGGGGCAAGCCGGTGGCAAACCTGTGATTGAATCGGACGCCGATGCTCAACCACACGGCTGAATGCCCGATCTGGCGCGCATCAGCGCGCGGCGTTCAGCCGGTTGACAGGGATGGGCTCGGCGCTTACGTCCCGGGCTTAACCCACCCAGACCGGCAGATATGCTAGAGCTTGAGAGGCGCGATTCGCGCCTCGGACGGAGAATTCATGGCGGCGATTGAAGACCTGTTCGGATCCGACAACGGGGCGCCTCGCGCTCCCGGGCCGGCGGCTGCCACCCCCGCCACCGCCCCTGCCCCGGCCCGGCCGGCCGCCGCAGCGCCGAACGTCGCCCACACCTATTCCGCCGCCGACATCGAAGTCCTCGAAGGCCTCGAGCCGGTTCGCCGGCGCCCGGGCATGTATATCGGCGGCACCGACGCCAATGCCCTGCACCACCTGTTTGCAGAAGTCATCGACAACTCGATGGACGAGGCGATCGCCGGGCACGCGACGCGCATCGAGGTACATCTGGGCGAGGACGGGTTCCTCACCGTCACTGACAACGGCCGCGGTATCCCGGTCGAACCCCACCCCAAGTTCCCCGGCATCTCGACGCTCGAGATCGTGATGACGCGCCTGCATGCCGGCGGCAAGTTCGACGGCAAGGCCTACGAGACCTCCGGCGGCCTCCACGGCGTCGGCGTCTCCGTCGTCAATGCGCTGTCGGATTCCCTCGTTACCGAAGTGGCGCGCGACCAGACCCTCTACCGGCTCGCCTTCTCGCGCGGCAAGCCGCTGGGGCCGGTCGAGACCGTCGGCAAGGTGCAGAACCGCCGCGGCACGCAGCAGCGCTTCCACCCCGACCCCGAGATCTTCGGCGAGCACCGGTTCTCGGCCGCCCGGCTGTTCCGGATGACGCGATCGAAGGCCTATCTCTTCGGCGGGGTCGAGATCCGCTGGAGCTGCGACGAGAGCCTTGCCAAGGACGACGTGCCGGCCAAGGCGACCTTCCATTTCCCCGGCGGGCTGCGCGACTTCCTCGCCAGCCGCATCGAGGGCGAACCGCGCATCACCGAGGACATCTTCTCGGGCACGGTGGGCCGGCCCGGCAGCCATGGCGCCGTGGAATGGGCCGTGGCCTGGTGCCTCGGCGACGGGTTCGTCAACTCCTACTGCAACACCGTTCCGACCGGCGACGGCGGCACGCACGAGCAGGGACTGCGGGTCGCCCTGCTCCGCGGCCTGCGCAACTATGCCGAGCTCAGCGGCAACAAGCGGGCCGCTCAACTCACGGCCGACGACGTGCTGGTGCAGTGCTCGGCCATGCTCTCGGTCTTCGTGCGCGAGCCCGAGTTCGTCGGACAGACCAAGGACAAGCTGAGTTCGCCCGAGGCGACGCGCATCGTCGACAAGGCCCTGTCGGACGCCTTCGACCACTGGCTCGCGGCCTCGCCCAACCAGGCCAGCAAGCTGCTGGACTGGGCCCTCGAACGGGCGGAAGAGCGCCTGCGCCGCAAGAAGGAGAAGGAGGTCGACCGCCAGTCGGCGACCCGCAAGCTCCGCCTCCCCGGCAAGCTCGCCGACTGCACGCAGTCCGCGGCGCAGGGCGCGGAGATCTTCATCGTCGAGGGTGACTCGGCGGGCGGCAGCGCCAAGTCGGCGCGCGACCGCGCCAGCCAGGCCGTGCTGCCCCTGCGCGGCAAGATCCTCAACGTCGCGGGGCTCAGCCGCGACAAGATCCAGTCCAGCCAGGCCATTGCCGACCTCACCCAGGCGCTTGGCTGCGGCACGCGCGAGCGCTACCGCGAGGACGACCTGCGCTACGACAAGGTCATCCTGATGACGGACGCCGATGTCGACGGCGCGCACATTGCGTCGCTGCTGATGACCTTCTTCTTCCAGGAGATGCCGGACCTGATCGAGGGCGGGCACCTCTATCTGGCCATGCCGCCGCTCTACCGCATCAGTGTCGGGCCCAAGGTGGCCTACGCCATGAACGACGCGCATCGCGACGAGATCATCGCTGCCGAATTCAAGGGCAAGAAGCCGGACATCACGCGGTTCAAGGGCCTGGGCGAGATGCCCTACACCCACCTGCGCGAGACGACGATGGACAAGAAGACCCGCACCCTGCTGCAGGTCCGCGTCAAGGAAGATCTCGAGGGCACGAAATCGACTGTCGAGCGCCTGATGGGCAACCGTCCCGAGGCGCGTTTCGACTTCATCCAGGAGAACGCGGCCTTCGTCACCGACCTCGATATCTAGCCTTGCCGTCCGGCTCTCGAAGGATGAACTCTTCTTTCAATTCTCCGGTTAAGCAAGCCATGGCAAACCCCGTTGACTCGCAAGGGGTTTCCACTATGTTCCGGGCGCGTCGCGTGCGCTTCCGGAGAGGGCGGAGTCCGGATGGATTGCCGCGAGTGCAGTCAAGGCTGTACCGACTGCATCCCGTGACGAGCTGTCGACCCGCTGTTCCTCAAGTAGCTGCCCGTCGACTTTCATCCTACTTGAGCGGACCTTTGATTTGGCAGACGATTTTTCCGGGCTCGGCCTAAGCGCTAAAGTAATCGATGCGGTCTCCGCATCCGGCTACACCAAGCCCACCGATATCCAGGCGCAGGCTATCCCGCACGTCCTTCAGAAAAGGGACATCATCGGCATCGCGCAGACCGGCACCGGCAAGACGGCGTCGTTCGTCCTGCCGATGCTCACGCTGCTCGAAAGCGGCCGCGCCCGGGCGCGCATGCCCCGCACTCTGATCCTCGAACCGACGCGCGAACTCGCGGCGCAGGTACACGAGAACTTCGAGAAGTACGGCAAGAACCACAAGCTCAATGTCGCACTGCTGATCGGCGGTGTGTCCTTCGAGGACCAGAACAGGGTGCTCGACCGCGGCGCCGACGTGCTGATTGCCACGCCGGGCCGCATGCTCGACCAGTTCGAGCGCGGACGCATCCTGCTGACCGGCGTCGACATCCTCGTCATCGACGAGGCCGACCGCATGCTCGACATGGGCTTCATTCCCGATATCGAGCGCATCTGCGGGCTCTTGCCCCCGCGCCGGCAGACACTGTTCTTCTCCGCCACCATGCCGCCCGAGATCCAGCGCCTCACCAACCGCTTCCTGCGCGACCCGATCAAGATCGAGGTGGCGCGGCAGAACTCCACGGCCGAGACGATCGAGCAGCGCATGGTGCGGGTCTCCGGCAAGCCCGACGAGAAGCGCGACGCCCTGCGCCGCCTGATCCGGGGCGAGGAGAACCTCAAGAACGCGATCATCTTCTGCAACCGCAAGCGCGACGTGGCGACCCTCGCCCGCTCGCTGGCTCGGCACGGCTTTTCGGCCGCTGGCCTCCATGGCGACATGGACCAGAAGAGCCGCACGGAGACGCTCGACGCGTTCAAGAACGACAAGCTGCAACTGCTCATCGCCAGCGACGTGGCGGCACGCGGCCTCGACATTCCGGCGGTGAGCCACGTGTTCAACTTCGACGTGCCGACCCACGCCGAGGACTATGTCCACCGCATCGGTCGTACCGGCCGCGCCGGCCGTTCGGGTGTCGCGGTGACGCTCGCCACGCCGGCCGACGGCAAGTATATCGACGCCATAACCAAGCTGATCGGCAAGGACATCCCCGAGACCAGGCTCTCGGGCGCGTCCTCCTCCGCCGGCGATGCGCCGGTGAAGGCGAGCCCAGAGGCCCGTGAAGAGCGGCCAGTCCGCAGCGAGCGCGGTGGCCGTCCGGAACGCAAGGAGCGTCCGCGTCGCGGCGAGAAGCGCGGCAGCGAGAAGCGCAGCAACGAGGACGAGGCCCCGGCCCGCAGGCAGGCCAGTCAACCGGTGGACGGCATAATCGCCGACTCGCCTTTCGGCACCGACGGACCGGTTCCGGCATTTCTTCTGCGTCGCTGACCCCGCGATCTACAGACTATCGCGACATAATGGCGCCGGCTTGACTGCAAGTCGGCGCATTTTTACCCCGAATTAAGCCCCAGGGTCAGACAATCCGGGCCGAATTACCGGCAATGGTCGTCGGAGCCTTTGGGGGACTCGTGTCAGAACAGGAATTCAGGCGCGCACTCGGCTACGCGTCCTCGGCTCTTGAACTGCTGAAGCGGGCGCTCATCCCGCCCTACCCCCAGTTCTACGAACTGCTCTACACCTATGCGACCGGCGTCAATCCGGTCCTCAACAACCGCATCAACGAGATCTTCCGCGAGGGGCATGTCACTTCCGACATCGCGGAGCGGCTCTACAACGAGTTCCTGCGCGCCCAGGACACCAATGCCCGTATGTCGGGCGTGTCCGAGCGCATGTCGAAACGGATCGTTGCCGTCCACCACGCCATCGATTCCGCCATGACGACCGCCAGCGCCTATTCCGCCACCCTCCAGATCGCCAGCGGCGACCTCGGCGTGGCCGAGCCCGACCCGGCGGGACTGAAGGCCCTGGCCAACACGCTCCTCGCCGAGACGCGGCGCATGCAGAACGCCAATCACCGGCTCGAACTCAGCCTGCAGGCCTCGCGCGACGACATCGAAGCCCTGCAGCGCGACCTGGACGATGTTCGCCGGGAGGCCCTGCTCGACCCGCTGACCAAGATTCACAACCGCAAGGCCCTCGACGAGGGTCTTTTCCGGGCCGTCGAGCGGGCGCGCGAGACGAACGAGCACCTGTGCCTGCTGCTGCTCGACATCGACCACTTCAAGCGCTTCAACGACACCTGGGGCCACCAGACCGGCGACCAGGTGCTGCGGCTCGTCGCGATGACGCTCAAGTCCAACATCAAGGGCAAGGACATCGCGGCCCGCTATGGCGGCGAGGAGTTCGCCGCCGTGCTGCCCGATACCGACCTCGAGGGGGCGGTGATCCTCGCCGACAACATCCGCAAGGCCGTACAGGCCAAGGAGCTGCTGAAGCGCTCCACCAACGAGAAGCTCGGCCGGGTCACGGCCTCGTTCGGTGTCGCCACTTTCCGGCCCGGCGATTCCCCCTCGAGCCTGATCGAGCGCGCCGACCGGTGCCTCTATGCGGCCAAGAACGCGGGCCGCAACAAGGTCATCAGCGAGAAATCGCTCGATGAAGGCGACCTGCCGGCGCTCGGCGCCGCCTAGGAAGCGGTCTCGACGCCCAGCGAGCGCAGCGCGTCCCAATAGCCGGGATAGGTCTTGCCGACGCATTCGGGGTCGAGGATCGTGATGCCGCCGATCTTCAGCCCCGCCAGCGCGAAGCTCATGGCAATGCGGTGATCCTCGTAGGTCTCGATCCGGGCCGGCAGCACCTGTCCGGCCAGCGACGGATCGGCGTTGACCACGAGGTCGTCCCCCTCCTCGCGCGCCAGTCCGCCGCGGATGCGGTTGAGTTCGGTCGCAAGCGCCGAGATGCGGTCGCACTCCTTCACCCGCAGGTTCGCGATACCGATGAACCGCACCGGCGTCTCGTTGAAGGCCGCGAGCACCGCGAGCGTCGGCACGGCGTCCTGCATCTGCGAGCCGTCGATGACGGCGGGCATGCGCGGGAACATCCGGATCAGCCTCGCCGCCTCGGCATCGGGCTGGGTGAAAGCCTCCATCGGCACGCCGAGGTCGATCCGCCCGCCCGTGAGGGCCTCGGCGGCCCACAGGTAAGTGGCGGCCGAGGCGTCCGGCTCGATGTGGAAGTCGCTGGCCCGGTAGCCGGTCGGCTGCACCCGCCAGGTCATTTCGTCGATCTGCGACACCTCGGCTCCGAAGGCCCGCATGGCGGCGAGCGTCAGGTTCACGTAGCCGCGCGCGTCGAGGTCCTTGCCGGTGAGCGCCACTTCGATGGCGCCCTCGCCATAGGGGGCGGCCATCAGCAGGGCGGACACGTACTGGCTCGAGAGGCCGCCATCGATCTCGACGCGACCCGATCCGAACGTGCCGGTCCCTTCGATGACCACCGGCGGGCAGCCGGTCTCGCTCCACGCATCGATGCCGAGCGAACGCAGCGCCACGAGCAGGGGCTCGATCGGGCGCTTGCGCATCGCCTCGTCGCCGTCGATCACCACCCTGCCCTCGACCAGCGTCACCGCCGCCGTGAGGAAGCGGGTCGCGGTGCCGGCATTGCCAAGCATCAGCGGTTCGGGCGGCGCCTTCAGCGTGCCGTCGCTGGTCACGACGAAGGTGGTTTCGTCCGGTTCCTCGACGGTCACCCCCATCTGGCCGAGCGCACGGGCCATCAGCTGGGTGTCGCGGCTCTTCAGCGCGCCGGTCAGCCGGCTCGTGCCCTTCGCGAGCGCGGCCAGCAGCAGCGCCCGGTTGGTGATGGACTTCGATCCGGGCGGCGTCACCGCTCCGACGAGCGGATGCGCAGGCGGGATGATCGTCAAAGCTTCGAGCTTTGCGTGGGAGGCGGCTGTCACTGGAACACTCCGTCAGTCGGCGGCGCGGGCCGCACTCACTCCGGCCGTGCCGGACACATCGTCTGACGATTTGCCCGGTCCTGTCTGCCGGGGTGAGGTTGAAGCAAGCGCGACGGGTTTAGCCAATCCCGAGCGATGCCGCAACAGGGGCGGCACGCCTGGCGCCCACCCCGCCACGCTCTCAGGCGTGTTCGGCCGATCGGGCCTCGGCGAGCGCCTTGAGGTCGGCAGGCTTCAGCTGCACGCTCTCGCCGCAGCCGCATTCGCCCGTCTGGTTCGGGTTCTTGAACGTGAAGCCGGACTTGAGGATATCCTCCTCGAAATCCATCACCGTCCCGAGCAGGAACAGCGTCGCCTTGGGCTCGATATAGACGTGGACGCCCTTGTCCTCGATGTGGTCGTCGCCCGCAACGGGCTCAGCCACGTAGTCCAGCGTGTAGGCCTGTCCGGCACAGCCGGCATTCTTGATGCCGACGCGCACGCCGGTCACCGGCTTGTCGCTGTCTTCCATGATCTCGCGCACCCGCTCGGCGGCTGCGTCGGTGAGGCTCATGATCTTGAGGGGCATCGGCTCGGACCTTCATCGTAACAAGACGATATATAGACCGGTTCGCCCGGGATTACCACCAGTTGAGTGCGACCTGGGCTTCCTCGCTCATGCGCGAGGCGTCCCATGGCGGATCGTAGACCATGTTGACGGTGACGTTCTGGATGCCCTCGACGCTCATGGCGGCGTTCTCGACCCAGCCCGGCATCTCTCCGGCCACCGGGCAGCCGGGAGCGGTCAGCGTCATGTCGATGCTGAGGTTGCGGTCGTCATCGAGATCGACCTTGTAGATGAGCCCGAGCTCGTAGATGTCGACCGGGATTTCGGGGTCGTACACGGTCTTCAGCGCCCCGATCAGGTCGCGCGTGATGCGCTCCACGTCTTCGGGCGGCAGCGCGCCCGAGACATTGGGCGTTATGCGCGCGGTCTCGCCGGCGCTGGGCTCGGCGGCGTCCACGGCGGGGGCAATCGGTTCGACTTCGTCGGTCATGGTCAGTTCCCTACGCGAAGAAGCTTCGCGCCTTCTCGATCCCCTCGACGAGGGCGTCGATATCGTCTTTTCCGGTATATAGGCCGAAGGAGGCCCGGCAGGTAGAGGTGACGCCGAAGCGCTGCAGCAGCGGCATGGCGCAATGCGTTCCGGCCCGGACGGCGATGCCGTAGCGGTCGAGGATGGTCGCGACGTCGTGGGCGTGGGCGCCTGCGAGTTCGAACGAGAAGATCCCGCCCTTGCCCGCAGCCGCGCCGATGAGGCGCATCGAGTTGATGCGACCGAGCCGCTCCAGCGCATATTCGGTCAGTTCGGCCTCGTGCGCCTCGGCCGCCTCGTGGCCGATGCCCTCGACATACTCGACGGCCGCACCGAGCCCGATGGCCTGGACGATCGGCGGGGTTCCGGCCTCGAAGCGATGCGGCGGCTCGTTGTAGGTGACCGTGTCCATCGTCACGGTGTCGATCATCTCTCCGCCACCGTTGAAGGGCTGCATCTCGGCCAGCAGGCCATAGCGCCCGTAGAGCACGCCGATGCCCGTCGGGCCGTAAAGCTTGTGGCCCGTGAAGACATAGAAGTCGGCGCCTATGTCCTGCACGTCGACCTTGCGGTGAACCACGCCCTGGCTGCCGTCGACCAGCACGGGAATGCCGCGCGCATGGGCAATCTCCACGATCTGC
>JAEYZJ010000303.1 GCA_023430705.1 Pseudomonadota bacterium
AGGCTCGAGACGACGAGATACCAGACCGGCAGCAGGATCCAGACGGCGAAGACCAGGACGCCCGCATAGAGGCCGATGGTGGCGGGGAGGCTGCGGCGGCGGCCGCGATCAGCTTCGATACTGGCCATCACACGGTTTCCTTGCGGTAGAACATCTTGACGATCACGAGGCCGCCGACGAGGGCGACGACGCCCAGGATCACGGCAAGCGCGGAGCCGAGCCCGATATTGGTATTCACGAACAGCTGCCGGTAGATGAGGACGCTCATCACCTGCGTGGCATCGCCCGGTCCGCCGCCCGTCATGGCGAAGACCACGTCGAACTGCAGGAAGGCGTAGATGATGTTGAACACCGTGACGGTGATCAGCACCGGCCGCAGCCAGGGCAGGGTGATGTTGGAGAAGCGCTGCCACCAGTTGGCGCCGTCGAGCTGCGCGGCTTCGTGCAGTTCCTCGGGCAGGGTCTGGAGGCCGGCCAGCAGCAGGATGCCGGCAAAGCTCGCCTGGCGCCACACGGCGGCCAGCACGGTGATCGGCAGGGCGGTGTTCGGATCGGACAGGAACGGGATGTAGTCCTGGGTCACGCCCAGCATCAGCAGCACGGCGTTGAGACCGCCCACGCTGCCATCGGCGAACCACTTCCACAGGATGCCGATCACCAGCCAGGGCGTCGCCCACGGGATGATCAGCAGGGCGCGGGCTAGGCCGCGGCCGATGAAGCGCTGGTTGAGCAGCATCGCCATGGCGAGGCCGATGACCGTCGAGAGTATCACTAAGCCGACGGCTAAGGTGAGCGTCACCTGGGCCGAGCGCCAGAAGACCGGGCTCGCGAAGATGATCTGGTAGTTCTCGATGCCGACAAACGGCCCGAAGCCGTTGCCGCTCGCGGGCACGTCGTGCAGGCTGTAGATCGCAGTGAGTATGGTCGGCAGGGCCAGCAGCACGATCAGGATGATCATTGCGGGTGCCACAAGCTTCAATCCGAAGGCCCGATCGGCTTTCGGTGGAAGTCCGCTCAAGTCAGTTGCCGATGCCACGTGCTCTCCTAAGTCCTGTCAAATGGCCACAGCTGGCCCGTCCCGCCGCAATAAAGCGGATGGATAGAATTGCCACCGCCCCGAAGGGGCGATGGCGTGGATCGAATATAGCCTAGAGCGTACGGCCGCCCTGCGCGCCCTTGGCGGCAGCGGTCAGGTCTTCCACCGTCTTCTGCGGCGTGGCCTGGCCAAGCAGCAGGGCGTGGATGATGTCGCCGACCTTGGCCTGGAAGTCCGGGTACCAGGGCAGGGTGCGGGCGGGGACCACGTTCGACTTGGTCGCGAAGGTGTCCGACAACATGCCGAGGTCGTAGTAGTCCGGGAACGCCTCGATCACGGCCGGATCGGTGAAGAAGCCGGCGTAAGGAGCGGCGAGGCCGGCGGCCTTGGCCCACTCGTTGAACACCTTGAACTGGCCGTTGGCGTCCTTCCAGCCGTAGTACTTCATTAGTTCCCAGGCGGCGAGACGCTCTTCGTCGCTGTCGGTCTGGCCCATCTGGAGGACTTCACCGATCTGCAGGGTCGACGGGCCGGCCGGCGCCATTTCGACATTGGCCGACTGCGGACCCTCGAGGGCACGGATCGAGGTCAGGAAGTAGTGATGCAGCACGTAGAAGGCTGCATTACCCTGGGCCATCTCGTTCGACAGCTTGCCCGGATCGTCGGTCAGCAGCGACTTCGGTGCCAGGCCTTCCTGGTACATTGCCTGCCACCACTCAAACACGCCGACGGTCTTGGGATCGTCGGCGAAGACCGGCTTGCCGGCCTGGTCGAAGGCGGTGATCTGCTCGTTGAGCAGGTAGGTGTGCAGGTATTCCTCGCAGAACTCCTTCACCCAGTAGGCGACGTAGGGTGCCGGCGTGGTGGTGGAGAGGGCCTTGGAGGCGTCGTAGATTTCCTTGAGCGTGGTCGGCACGGCAAGGCCGGCGTCGTCCAGATACTTCTTGTTGTAGTGCAGCATGTGCACGGCCGAAAAGTACGGAGCGCTGATGATGTCGCCGTTGGCGTTGACGTGACGAGCGCGGGCGCTCTCGAACATGTCTGCGATCATGTCGTCGACGCCCGGCAGGCCGTTCAGCGTGTTGGCCCAGCCCTCGTCCACGAACTTCTGAGAGTTGTAGGCGAAGTTGTAGTAGAGGTCGATCTTGTCACCGCCGCGGAGGCGCGTCTGCAGTGCGGGGGTGTACCCGAGGTTCGGGATCACGGCGACGTTGACGGCCGGGTTGCCCGCTGCCGACCATTCGCCCACCAATGACTTGATGGTGTCGGGCTGGAAGTCCCAGGCCAGCATGTCGAGCGTGCCCGAGTAAGCTGCCTTGGCAGTGCCGGACATGAGGCTCGGCAGCATGGTTGCGGCAAGCGCGGACGCGCCTCCCGCCTTGAGGAACGAGCGACGGCTGAACGAGCCGAGGCCGCTGGTCTTGGTGGTCATCATGAGTTTCCCTCTCTCCTGGACGAAGCCGGTACGACAACAAGGGCAGTCGGATCGCTGCGGTTTTGGTCCGCAAACGTCCCCGGGTCCGGCCCTGAGCGGACCCGGCGTCTTCGACATCTGCGCAAGCCGGCCCGCCGGCCTGCTGGTTCCTCTTTCCGTCCTGCGGGAGCTTCCCTCACCCGCACGACGGCACTTCATTCACGACGCTATGACAACCTATATCATATATCAACGGTTACTTTTGCATATGATAACAGTTTAGCGAAGGCCTCTGAGCACAGCCTCGGCGGTCTCAAGCGTCCGGTCGACATCGGCATCCGTATGGGCCGCGCTGACGTGGTTGCGCTTGATCGGCATGGGCAGCATGAAGATGCCGCGCTCGCACATGCCTTGGCGGAACGCCAGGTCGCGGGCCGTGTCGTTGGCCAGCAGGTCCTCGTAGCGCTCGACCTTGCCGCTCATGAAATAGGGGGTGAACACCGAGCCGTATCCGGCCGAGATCATCTCGATCCCGAGCCGTCCGGCGATTTCGGCGAGGCCGTCCCGCATGCGCTGGCCGAGCCGGAAGGTGCGCCCGTACACCGTGCCGTCCTCGAAGGCGGCAATCGTTGCAAGGGCTGCGGCCGCGCCGACCGGATGGCCGTTATACGTGCCGCCAACGAAGACCTTGCCGCCCGGCGCGGTCGAGAACTGCATCATCAGTTCGCGCCTGCCGGCGATGATGGCGCAGGGATAGCCGTTGGCGATCGCCTTGGCGAAGGTGCTCAGATCGGGCTTCAACCCCAGCACCGACTGATAACCGCCGAGGCCATGGCGGAAGCCCGTGATCACCTCGTCGAACACCAGAACGATGCCGTGCCGGTCGCACAGCCGCCGCAGGCCCTCGACGAAATCCTGCCGGGGCAGGACGCAGCCGATATTGTGCGGGATGGCCTCCATGAAGATCGCGGCGATCTGGCCGGGGTTCTCGAGGATCGCCTGCTCGGTCGCGGCGAGATCGTTGAATGGCACGATGATTGTGTTGTCGATCGCGTCCTGCAGCTGGCCCGCGCTGCCCGGGTCCTTCTGGCCGATCCGGTCGGCCGGGGTGATCACGTTCATCAGCAGGTAGTCGTGCCAGCCGTGGAACGTGCCCTGGAACTTGATCAGCTTCTCGCGGCCGGTGGCCCCGCGGGCGAGCCGCACGGCCATGTATGTGGCTTCCGATCCCGTCGAGAAGGCGAGGGCCATCTCCGCCGAGGGCACGTGCTCGACGACCTTCTCGGCGAGCCGGATCTCGAGTTCGGAAACACCTGCGCCGACCATGTCCGGCCCATTCAGGGCCTCGACGACGGCGGCGTTCACCAAGGGGTCGTTATGGCCGAGGACGATCGGGCCGAAGGCCGCGTGATAGTCGAGGTAGGTATTGCCGTCGGCATCTCGGATGTAGGCCCCCTGGGCCCACTCCCAGGAGTACGGTTGACTCAGCCGCCGGGTCGCGGAGTTGACGCCGCCAGGAATGACCTTGGTGGCGCGTTCATAGATGCTCTTGGACTTCTCGATATTCATGGAAAGCTGGAACTCGTAGTCAGGTGAGGCCGAGCAGCGTGAGGCTGTCGCGGTGGATGATCTCTTCGATCTTGTCGGCGGGTACCCGCGGCAGCCTCGTGCCATCGACGATGTCGTTGACGGTGCGCAGGGCATGCAGCGTTTCGGCAGGCGTGGTGATCGGGTAGTCCGAGGCGAACAACAGCTTGTCGAGGACGTTCCACTCGGTGGCTTTGATCATGCCCTCGTAGAAGGTGTACGGCCGGTAGAGCAGTCCCGAGACGTCGGCGTAGACATTGGGGTGCTTGCGGATCACCACCGCCGTATCGACGGTCCAGGGATGGCCCATGTGCGCCATGATGATCTTGAGGTTGGGGTAGCGCATGGCGATCTCGTCCACCACCAGCGGGTGGGCGTACCGGATCGGCGCCGTGCGTACCGGCGAGGTGCCGATGTGGAAGAGGATCGGCAACCCGTGCCGCTCCGCCTCGCGGTAGATGGCCAGCGCCCGGGCCTCGAGGGGATCGAAGACCTGGTAGTTGGCCCCCATCTTGATGCCGCGGAGCCTGAGGTCCGTGCGGGAGCGCTCGATTTCCTCGAGTGCGCGAGGATCGTGCGGATGCACGGACATGAAGCCGATCAGGCGGTCTGGATGCGCATTGGCGAAGGCAGCCGTCACGTCGTTCACGCCGCTCGCAACGTCTCCCGGCTCGTCGAAGCCGTTGACGCTTCCCGTCTTCTCGCCGGGGGCCCAGGCGACGCCGAAGACGATGGACTTGTCGGCCGGCTTCTGCGCCTCGAGGTAGTCGTTCCACGAATAGACCGAGTCCACGGAGCGGTCAGGCCGCCACGTATGGTGCAGCCGGCGGTTCCCAGGCGGGACCGTGTCGCGGAACTGCGGTGTGTGCGAGTGAACGTCGATGATCATGGGGTAGGCTTCTCCAATGCGCCCAGCTCGCGCGAGATCGCATGCGCACAGCCTTCGACTGCGCTCGCGAGGGTCCTGAGGTTTTCGTGGGTGACGCGGGTTGTCGGCCCGGAAATGCTGACAGCAGCGACGACGCCGCCGGAATGATCGCGGATCGGGGCGGCGACGCAGCGCAGCCCTTCCTCGATCTCCTCGTCGTCGATGGCATAGCCGCGTGCACGGATCTCCTCGATCTGGGCAGCGAGCCCGGTGGGGTCCGTGATGGTGTGCGGGGTGTGGGGCTGGAGCTGCATGCGGCCAAGCAGGTCGGTACGTGTCGCCTCGTCCTGGAAGGCCAGCAGGGCCTTGCCGACGCCGCTGCAGTGCAGGGGGTCGAGGAAGCCGACAAAACTCGCCATGCGCATCGATCTCGACGCATCGAGCTTGTCGATGCAGAGCGCCTTGTCCTCGCTCAGGATCGACAGGTGCACCGTCTCGCCAGTATCTGCGACCAGCTGCTCGAGGTGCGGTCGGGCCGAGCGTCTCAGGTCGAGGTCGCCCATGGCGCGGGCGCCGATGACCAGTGACAGCATGCCCAGGTGGTAGGTCTGGCTCTGTTCGTCCCGCTCGACCAGACGCCGCGACGTGAGCGTCGCCAGGATCCGGAACGTCGTGGACTTGGGGAG
>JAEYZJ010000111.1 GCA_023430705.1 Pseudomonadota bacterium
CGAATGTCACTTAGCCGTTGCGCTAAGTGACAGATCGCGATACTTAGCCGTATGGCTCAGCAACAATCGCTCGACAGTGTCTTCCTTGCCCTCGCCGACCCGACCCGCCGGGCGGTCATCGCCCGGCTCGGACGGCAATCGGCCAGCGTCAGCGAGCTGGCGGAGCCGTTTGCCATGGCTCTCCCCTCGTTCATGAAGCACATCGCCGTGCTGGAGAACGCCGGCCTGATCCGCACCGCCAAGCGCGGCCGGGTGAGGACATGCGAGATCGACCGCGACCGGCTGGGGCTGATCGACGGCTGGCTGGCCGAGCAGCGCCGCCTCTGGGAAGGCCGCACCGACCGCCTCGAGGATTTTCTACGCAACACCGAGAACAAGGACGCGACGGAATGACTACAAACGCCGACCTCGACCTGACCATCGACCGCATCATCCGTGCTCCGCGCAACCGCGTCTGGAGCGCATGGACGACACCCGCGAGTTTCGAGCGGTGGTGGATCCCGAGCCCTGCCCTCTGCCGCGTCATCGAGATGGACCTGCACCCCGGCGGCGCGATGGTCACCCGGATGAGCGAGAATGGCGGCGACTTCGCCCCGCACTTCACGGGTTGCTATCTCGCCCTCGACGAGGGTTCTCGGCTCGTCTTCACCAACTCGCTGGTCGCCGGGTGGCGGCCAGCCGAGACGCCGTTCATCACAGCGATCATCACGATGGCCGACCATCCGGAAGGCACTGCCTACCGGGCCCATGTGATGCACAAGAGCCAGTCGGACCGCGCCATGCACGAGGAGCTGGGCTTCTACGACGGCTGGGGCACGGTCGTCGGCCAATTGGCGGCGCTCGTCGAGCGGGAAAACAACTAGCCCGCCGCACTGGCTTGGTCAGGCGAGCGGCCAGCCCGGGATGTTCACGGGCCTGCCGGCATACCGGCGGAAGCGATCGGCGGGCACCAGCACCCGATAGGCCAGGTGGAACGCCGTCCACAGGGCCGAGCCCAGCATCAGGTAGCCGATGAGGCCGAGAAGGCCGAGCTGCCCCCACACCGAGGGGTTCTGCGCCGTGACCTGGAAAGTCCACGCCCCGAGCACGGCGCAGGCGCCGCCCGCCGACCAGGACACGGCCCGGAACACGTGCCCGGCCAGACGTGCCGCTGCGGCAGGCAGGAGAGCACGGACGAGGTGCGCTGCGAGGAACGGCAGCAGGAATACCGACAGGGCCAAGAGCGGAACGAAGGACATTCTGTCATCCGGCAGGTTAGCGTCCAGAAAAGCGGCGGCACTTCGGCCGCCGCAGTGTGAGGTTCGGTAGACTCTGGAGAGAGGGATCAGGCGGCGCCGACGATGTCCTCGTTGGGCAGGCGGCGCCGGAAGGCATGCGTGCGCCACAGCTCGAAGATGCCGACGGCCTCGTCCTTGCTCAGCGCCTCGAAGCGCTTGCGCACGTTCTGCAGGTCCGCCTGACTGGGCAGGTCGCGCCACGGCATGGAGGCGATCATCGCCTCGAACAGGTCGGGCTGGATCCCGAGGGCGCGAAGCGCCACCGTGATCGCCACATAGTCCTGCATGGCGAGCCACTTCACGAACACTTCCGGCCCGACGCGCAGCAGCATGGTGAGCGCCGCGGCTGTGTGGTGGCCGTAGCCGAAGCGGGCGAAGCGGATCAGGGCGCGCTCGTCGAGTTGCTTGCGATCCGATAGCGCCTTGACCTGGTTGTAGGCGACCTTCCACTCTTGGCTGGAGAAGCCCGCGCGGTTGCGCATGCGGTTGTAGACCACCGCCTGCACCTTGCCCACGGTGACCGGATCGACGCGCGGATCGATCTGCTCGATCGTCTCGCGGACCTTGTCGCCGACGGCGTCGATGCGCGAGCTGAGCGCCTTCCAGTCTATGTCGGTACGGCCACGGAGATCGGCGGCAAGCGCGGCATCCTGCGCGGCCCGGCCGGCGAGACGCTCCAGCGCCTGCTCGCCGAGCTCGGCATTGGTATTGCGCACCAGCCGGACTACCGAGTCGCCTTCACCGTGCTCGACGATGGCGTCGCCCACGCGCTCGGCCACCTGCTGGCGGCCCGCGATCGCGACGCGATGCGCCTCCGACTGCTTGGCGATGATCTCGATCAGGTCGTCGTCGTTGAGAACATTCGAGAACTCGAGCAGCGGCTGGGCCACCTCGATCTCGTCATTGGCAAGCTTGACCACCACGTTGCCGGGAGCCCGGTCGAGCGGCGCGAGGAGCTTGGCCACATGGGCCCGCGCCTCGGCTTCCACCAGTTCTGCCAGCTGGCACAACACCTCGTCGTACTGCGCGACCTGCTCGTCATCGCAGCGATCCGACACATAGGAGTAGAGCTGGGCCATGTTGCGGAACAGCTGTTCGCGTTCCACGATGTTGGAGTCTCCGTTCAGCACCCTGAACGTCGAGAAGGCCTTGGTCGTACCCTCTTCCATCTCAGTCATGTCACTTCCCTCCGGCTTCTGCCGACGTATGGCGCAGATTTGCCGGGGAGTTCGATGGATGCGCTGAAGGTAGGCGCACGTGTTTGAATCAAATGCGACGCGAAATGGAAGGTCTCGTTAAGGTTCTTGTTCCTCTGACGAAAAGGGGCGGGCCTCTCGGCCCGCCCCTGACGTTCCGTATGCCTCGGATCAGGTGAGGTCGAACCGGTCGGCGTTCATTACCTTGGTCCAGGCGGCGACGAAGTCGTCGGCGAACTTCTGGATGGCATCGGCCTGGCCGTAGACCTCGGCCAGCGCCCGCAGCTGCGAGTGCGAACCGAAGATCAGGTCGGCGCGGGTCGCGGTCCAGCGCGGCTCGCCGGTGACACGATCGACTCCCTGGTAGACGCTATGGTCCTCCGACGCCGGCTTCCACCTGGTCGCCATGTCGAGCAGGTTGACGAAGAAGTCGTTCGTCAGCTGCTCGGGCCGATCGGTGAACACGCCGTGCTGCGGATTGCCCGCCTTCAGCACGCGCAGCCCGCCCACCAGCACCGTCATCTCCGGGGCGCTGAGGCCGAGCAACTGAGCCTTGTCGACCAGCGCTGACTCGGGCGAAAGCCGCTGCGGTCCGCGATAGTAGTTGCGGAACCCGTCGGCAGTCGGCTCGAGCCACTGGAAGGACTCGACGTCGGTCTGTTCGGCCGACGCGTCCATGCGGCCCGGGGTGAACGGGACGTTGACCGCAAGCCCGGCCTCCCGTGCTGCCTTCTCGATGCCCACGCCGCCGGCGAGGACGATCAGGTCGGCAAGGGATACCCTGCGGGCCCCGGTCTGCGCTGCGTTGAACTCGGCCTGGATGCCTTCCAGAACGCCCAGCACGCGGGCCAGTTGCTCGGGCTGGTTGGCTTCCCAGTCCTTCTGCGGCGCCAGCCGGATGCGGGCGCCATTGGCGCCGCCGCGCATGTCCGAGCCACGGAAGGTCGAGGCCGATGCCCAGGCGGTCGAGACCAGCTCCGAGACCGAGAGGCCCGAGGCCAGGATCCTGGCCTTGAGCCCGGCGATGTCGACTTCGTCGACGACCGGATGGTCGAGCGCCGGGATCGGGTCCTGCCAGATCAGGTCTTCGGCCGGAACTTCCGGACCGAGATACCGGACCTTGGGGCCCATGTCGCGGTGGGTCAGCTTGAACCAGGCCCGCGCGAAGGCATCGGCGAACTCGTCCGGGTTCTCGAGGAACCGGCGGGCGATCTTCTCGTACTCCGGGTCGAAGCGGAGCGCGAGGTCCGAGGTCAGCATGGCCGGGGCCTGCCGCTTCTCGGGATCATGCGCGTCGGGAACCGTGTTGGCACCCATGCCGTGCTTGGGAACCCACTGATGCGCGCCGGCGGGGCTCTTGGTCAGCTCCCACTCGTAACCGAAGAGGTTCCAGAGGAAGTTGTTGCTCCACTTGGTCGGCGTCGTGGTCCAGGTGACCTCGAGGCCGGAGCCGATGGTGTCGCCCCCCTTGCCCGTGCCGAACCTGTTCTCCCAGCCGAGACCCTGCGCCTCGATGCCGGCCGCTTCCGGCTCGGCGCCGACATTGTCGGCCGGACCCGCACCGTGGGTCTTGCCGAAGGTGTGGCCGCCGGCGATCAGCGCCACGGTCTCGTAGTCGTTCATCGCCATGCGCGCGAAGGTGTCGCGGATGTCGCGCGCCGACGCGAGCGGGTCAGGATTGCCACCCGGGCCTTCCGGATTGACGTAGATGAGGCCCATCTGGACCGCCGCCAGCGGGCTCTCGAGCTTGCGGTCCTCGCTGTAGCGCTCGGTGTCGGCGAGCCACTCGCCTTCCTGGCCCCAGTAGATGTCGAGTTCGGGTTCCCAGGTGTCGGCACGTCCGCCGGCGAAACCGAAAGTCTTGAAGCCCATCGATTCGAGCGCGACGTTGCCGGTGAGGATGAAGAGATCGGCCCACGAGATGCGGTTGCCGTACTTGCGCTTGATCGGCCAGAGCAGACGGCGCGCCTTGTCCAGGTTGACGTTGTCGGGCCACGAGTTGAGCGGTGCGAAGCGCTGCTGTCCGCTGCCGCCGCCGCCGCGGCCATCCTGCACGCGGTAGGTGCCGGCCGAGTGCCACGCCATGCGGATCATCAGCGGACCGTAGTGACCGAAGTCGGCCGGCCACCAGTCCTGCGAATCGGTCATGAGCGCCTTGAGGTCGGCCTTGAGTCCCTCATAGTCGAGCTTTTCGAACTCCTGCGCATAGTCGAAGGCCGAACCCATCGGGTTGGACAGCGCCGTGTGCTGGTGCAGGATCGACAGGTCCAGCTGATGCGGCCACCAGTCGCGATTGCCGCGCCCCGATTTCGCATGGGGGACCGGGCACTTCCCCGTTCCACCTTCCGTCGCTGCTTCCATCAGTTTTCTCCTAGTCTGGTGTCTGTCGTGGGGGTTGTGACTCAGCCCACGAGATAAGGCAAGTTGATTACCCTTCTCGATGTGATAAGCATCAGTTATGATCACGCTCAGGCAGATGCAATATGCGGAGGCACTCGCCGTGACCGGCCATTTCGGTCGGGCCGCCGAGCGCTGCCACGTTACCCAGCCCGGACTCAGCCAGCAGATCCGGCAACTCGAGGAGCACTGCGGAGCCCCCCTGTTCGACCGGTTGGGCAAGTCGGTGCAACTCACTCCACTCGGGCGGGAATTCATCGATCGCGTGCGGTCGATCCTCCATCAGACCGAGGCGCTGGAGCTGTTCCTCGCCAGCCAGCATGGACAGCCGGGCCGCCCCCTCCGCCTCGGCGTCATCCCCACGGTGGCGCCTTACCTGCTGCCCCACGCCTTCCCCGCCCTGCAGCGCGAGCTTCCCGGCGTGCGCTTCGTCGTCTCCGAAAGCCGCACCGACACGCTGGTCGACGCGCTCGGCAGCGGGGCGCTGGACCTGGCGCTCATCGCCAGCGAACCCCGGCCCGGCGGGCCGCGCCTCATGGTCGCGCCGCTCTTCGAGGATCCGTTCGTCCTTGCCACGGGTCCGGAGGACGAGGTGGCAAGCCCGGTGCCGCTCGACGGCATCGACGGCACGCGCATGCTCCTCCTCGACGAAGGCCACTGCTTCCGCGACCAGGCGATCGCCGCCTGCGGTCTCGGCCACGATGAGGCCGGCCGCACGTTCGCGGCGACATCGCTGTCGACGATCGTGGAGTTCGTGGCGAACGGCCAGGGCGTGACGCTGCTGCCCCAGATCGCGCTGCGCAAGGAGGCGTCGGAGCGCATCCGCATCCATCCGCTGCAATCGCCCGGCGCCTCCCGCCAGCTGCGGCTGGTTTGGCGCGAGGCCTCGCCGTTCCAGAAGGTGTTCGAGAGCGTGGCCGAGACGATCCGGAACGCCCGCCCCGCTCATGCGCCGGCCGGATAGGCGAGCTGCCTCCAGGTCCGCAGCCTGACCTCGTCGCCGGGCCGGATGACGCCTTCGCGCTCGACCCAGCCGACGAGCCCGCGCTTGTCCGCCGCCGCCTTCACGAAGGCGAACTCCACGTCCTTGCGGTCCGGGTGATGCCGCACGATCGAGCCGCCGGATTTCCGGCACGGCCCGTTGTCGCCGTCGATCCGGATCGTCGCGCCGCTCGGGAACATCAGCATGGTCCGGGGCGGCAGGCGGCTGAAGTGCGGGATACCCGAAAGCGCGAGGTTGGCGCCGATCCACTCTGCCGGGATGGCCGGCAGGCCGAGCGCGGCCGCAACCTCCGCCAGTTCCTCGACCGAAAGGATGGAGAGTTGCCGCTCGTTGCGCATCGGCGTGCCGCGCGGATACCAGGGCTCGCGCGGCCCGCTCGGCCGCACCAGTCCCTCGTGCCGGTCGCCCGCGACGCCCGCATAGGTGAGGACGAGCTCGGACCGCGGCGAGGACTCGACTGCGTCGCTCTCGACGACGAACACGCCCTCGACACGGCCGCTGAGGGTAAGGGCCGGCATCTCATCGATCATGCTTCCGCTCTCCGCCGGCGCACCACCGAATCCGTGGTGTAGACCACCAGCGACAGCCAGATTAGTGCAAAGCTGGCGAGGCGTATGCCGTTGAGATGCTCGCCGAACAGCGTGATCGCCAGCACGAACTGGATCGATGGCGAGACGTATTGCAGCATGCCCATGGTGGTCAGCCGCAACCGCTGCACGGCAAAGGCGAACAGCAGCAGCGGCAGGGCGGTGCCCGGCCCGGTGAGCATCAGCAGGAACAGCGTGTAGGGATCGCCATGCACCCCGACGCCGCCCTCGAGCGCGAACGTCACGAGCAGGTAGGCGAGAGCGACCGGCGACAGCAGCAGCGTCTCGACGAACAGACCGGAAATGGAGGACGCCTGCGCCGTCTTCCTCAGATAGCCGTAGAGCGCGAAGGTGAACGCCAGTCCGAGCGCGATGTACGGGATGCCTCCCAGGCCCACGGCCTGGATGCCGATGGCCACCGTGGCGATCGCGACCGAGACGGTCTGCCAGCGGTTGAGGCGCTCGCCGAGGAGGAGCATGCCGACCGCAATGTTGACCAGCGGATTGATGAAGTAGCCGAAGCTCGCCTCGAGCACCTGGTTGGTCTCGACGGCATAGACGTAGATCAGCCAGTTGGCCGCCAGCACGAAGGCGGCGATCGCCATGGAGCGGACCGCCTTCCAGTCGCGCAGGATGGCGCGCACCTCGGCCGTACGGCCGCCGACGATCATGATGATCCCGACCAGCAGGAGCGTCCACAGCGTCCGGTCGGCGACGAGCGTCACGGCCCCGACATGGCGCATGAGGCTGAACAGGATCGGCAGGAAGCCCCAAAGCAGGTAGCAGGCAAGGCCCGCCACGAGGCCGGTATCGGCGCGGCGCTGTTCGCTGGAGGTGATGGAAACCAAGGTAGGGTCTTTCAGGGCGACTGCCCGGGCCGCCGGCTTCTAGCAGCCCCCGCACCGGCAGCACAAATGAGAGTTTCTGATGCCTTCCAGTGCGATCCGTTATCGTGATCAAACCAATAGCCCCCTCACGCATTAGCCACACTGTGAACTGTGCATAGGAGAGTGCCATGAAACCGACCGTGACCTGGATCCTCGTGGCGGACGGAGCAACAGCCAAGGTTTTCGAGCACTCGGGCCCCCACAGCGGGCTGAAGCCGGTTCAGGGACTGAAATTCGAGCAGGAGCCGCTGAAGGCCGGCGAGATCATGGCGGACCGTCCCGGCCGCTCGATCTCCTCGATGGGATCGGGTGGCCGCAGCGCCATCGAGTACACCTCCGACCCGGTCGCGGTCCGCGAGCGCCGCTTCATCGAGAACGTAGCCGCCGAACTCGACCGCAAGCTGCAGCAGAACTCGTTCGACCGCCTGATCGTCGTCGCCGCCCCGACCGCGCTGGGCGATCTGCGCCCCGCGCTGAGCAAGGGCCTGAAGGAAAAGATCATGGCCGAGCTGTCCAAGGACCTGACGAACGTTCCCACGCCGCAGCTCGAAGCCCATTTCGCAGACCTCCTCCCGATCTGATCGCGGCGGCGGACGCGCTCAGCCCTCCTCGTCCTCGTCGTCTTCACCCTGCCCCGTCACCGCCTCGAGGAACTCGCCCAGGATCGGATTGAAGAGGTCCGGGCGCTCGAGGTTGGGAAAGTGCGCCGTGTCCTCGATGACGATGGCGAAGGAGTTCTCGATCTCTTCCGACAGGTCCTCGTGGATGGCGATGATGTCGGAACAGTCGAGTTCGCCCACCACCAGCAGCGTCGGCGCCGTGATGGTGTGGAGATTGTCGAAGGCCGGCTCCGGCCGCTCTTCCTCGGTCAGCCTGGGGTGGGTGAGGTGGATTTCGTTCATGGCGAGGAAGAGTTCCCGCGCATTGCCGGTCACCCGCCCGGCTTCGCCGTACGGACCATCGAGCCACTGGTGCGCCTGGATCCGGTTGGCGGTGCCGATATTGCCGCGCTCCCTGGCATACTCGACGGCCTCCTCGAGCTGCTCGACTTCCTCGTCGAGTTCATAACCCTCGGCGCCGGTGACGGCTGTCCCCATCAGCACCAGCGCGATCGTCCGCTCGGGATGCTCGAGCGCGAAGTCGATGGCGAGCCCACCGCCCATCGAGGAGCCGACAAGGATGGCGGCGTGGACGCTCAGCTGGTCGAGCACCGTCTCGAGGTCGACGAGGTGGTTGAACGGCACGTCCGCCGTCGTCGTCTCGCCATAGCCGCGCCGGTCGTAGCTGATGGCGTGGTAGCCTTCCTCGGCCAGCATCCGCATCTGCTCGGCCCACATGCGCCGGTCGGTCACGCCCGAGTGCAGGAACACGACCGGGATGCCGAACCCGTCGGCCTCGCCGCGGATCACCGCGCCATCGAACGGGATTTCAAAGGGAGCGCTCATGGCGATGCCTCGCAATCGGAAAACGCGGCACTTAGCACCCGCCGGGACGGGATGCCAGAGTGGCGCATCCCGAGGGGGGTGAAGTCATGCCTGCCACGCGCCGGCTGACCCCTGCCCCCAAACTTCAGCGCACCGCCACGATGAAGAGCCGGGGGAAGCGCAACAGTACCCTGCCGTCCACCGTGCGGGGATAGGCCTCGCCGATCAGTTCGAGATAGCGCGCAAGAAACGCTTCGCGCTCGCCGGCTTCCAGCGGATCGATGAAGGGGCGAAGCCCCGTGCCCTGAACCCATTCGACGATCGCCTCGGGTCCGGCCAGCGCGTGATTGTAGGTGGTGTGCCAGATGTCGAGCCGCCGCGCCCACGGGCGCAGCGCGTCGTAATAGTCCCGCACGGGCGGCAGGGGCAGGCGCGCAGCTCCCGCGAGCCGTTCCGCCCAGGGGCCTTCGGCCGCGACCTGCCGCATCAGCTGGTGCGACGGCTCCGACAGGTTGTCGGGCATCTGCACGGCGAGGACACCGCCCTCGGCCAGCGCGGCGAGGACGCGGGGCAGTTGCGCGAGATGGTCGGGCACCCACTGGTAGATGGCGTTGGCAAAGACGAGGCCGGTTGCGGGCTCGGGCAGCCAGGTCGCCGCGTCCGCGCTCTCGAAGCGCGCGCCCGGCACCCGTTGCCGCGCCTCGGCCAGCATGTTGGGGGAGTTGTCGAGCCCGATCACGTCGGCGGCGGGGTAGCGCGCGAGGAGCAGTTCGGTGGAGTTGCCGGGGCCGCAGCCCATGTCCACCACCCGCGCCGGATCGGCCAGCGGCACCTGCGCGAGGAGGTCGCGCGAGGGGCGCGTCCGTTCGTCCTCGAACCTGAGATAGATGGAAGGCGACCAGTCGGCCATTGCAGATTTCCCCCATTGCACCGGCGCATCGATACGGCACGAGGGCCGGTGCAGTCCATGCCGGCTGGAAGGCGGACCGGACCGGACCGGCCCGCCTTCCGCCGCCCGCTAGGAGCGAATGCCCCTCGCCGCCCGGTCGATCACGTCGGCCACCGCGCCGGGCTGGCTCACGTAGATCGCGTGGCTGGCGGCGATGGTGGTGAGGTCGGCCCCGATGCGCTTGGTCATATCGGCCAGCATCCGCTGGTCGAACGCCTTGTCGTCGGTGCCGTAGATCGCCCAGCTGGGCTTGTTGCGCCATGCCGCCTGGGTCAGCTTCGTCCCGAACGCCGCAAGCGAGATCGGCACCTGCCCGTCGCCGAGGAAGGCCGCGTCGGCATCGCTGAGGTCGGCGGCAAAGCCGGCCTTGAACTTTTCCAGCGACAGGAAGCCGAAGCCGTCGGCCTGGGGCTCGATGACGAACTCGGGCGGCGTGGTGTAGCCCACATATAGCTGCGAGGTATCCTCGCCCGCGTCCGGCGAGAGGGCCGCGACATAGACCAGCGCGGTGACCTTGGGATCGGCGCCGGCTTCGGTGATTACCGTGCCGCCCCACGAATGGCCGACAAGCACGGTCGGTCCATCCTGCCGGGCGAGCATGCGCCTCGTGGCGGCGACGTCGTCTTCGAGCGAAGTGAGCGGGTTCTGCACGATGGAGACGCGATAGCCGCGTCCGGTGAGATTGTCATAGACGCCGCGCCAGCCCGAACCATCGGCGAAGGCGCCGTGGACGAGCACGATGTTGCGGGCGGGCTGGGTGGAATTGGTCAGGTCGGTCGTCATCTCGATAGTCCTCCAAATGGGGTTTCGGTGTTACTATCGCGCTAACCGTTATCGCGATAACCATCTATCTAGTGAAGTCCAATCTAGCCGTCAAGGATAATTCTTATCGCGATATTTATTTCCGCGATCCCCGGGGCTATATAAGGGGGGTGACCCCGGGGAGCATCACTATGGCCCATCGCAACCAACCTGTCCCGCTCGACGACCAGCTGTGCTTCGCCATCTACTCGGCGGGGATGGCGATCCAGCGGCTCTACAAGCCCCTGCTCGACCGGCTGGGCCTCACCTATCCGCAGTACCTGGTGCTGAACGTGCTGTGGGCCGAGGACGGGCTGCCGGTCGGTGGCATCGCCCGGCGCCTGGCGCTGGAGCCGAGCACGCTGACGCCGCTGCTCAAGCGGCTCGAGGAGGCCGGGCTCGTGCAGCGCACCCGCAACCCGCAGAACGAACGGCAGGTGGTGGTGACGCTCACCCGGCGCGGCCGCGACATCCGCCCGGACACCGGCTGCCTCAACGACGCGCTGGCCACGGCCTCGGGCGCCGCGCCCGGCGCGCTGGCGCAACTGAACCGCGAGGTGAAGGGCCTGCGCGACGCAATCTACACGAGCGTCGGCGGCTGGGACGCCGGCACCGGGCCGAACACGTAGCCCCGCCAGCCGCTCCCTCTTCCGACAATCCGTGCAGCCCACTGCTAGGCGAGCCGGATGAAATTTGCTATTCGCGCCGCAACCCGCCTCCCAACCGTTCGAGCCGACTGGAGTTCCCCCGTGAGTACGATCCTGAAGAGCCTGCCCAAGGGTGAGAAAGTCGGCATCGCCTTCTCCGGGGGCCTCGACACCAGCGCCGCGCTGCTCTGGATGAAGCTCAAGGGCGCCAAAGTCTATGCCTACACCGCCAATCTCGGCCAGCCGGACGAGGCCGATTATGACGAGATCCCCCGCAAGGCCATGGATTTCGGCGCCGAGAATGCGCGCCTCGTCGATTGCCGCACCCAGCTGGTGCACGAGGGCATCGCCGCCATCCAGTCGGGCGCCTTCCACGTCTCGACCGGCGGGCTGACCTATTTCAACACCACCCCGCTCGGCCGCGCCGTCACCGGCACCATGCTGGTTTCGGCGATGCAGGAGGACGGCGTCAACATCTGGGGCGACGGCTCGACCTTCAAGGGCAACGACATCGAGCGCTTCTACCGCTACGGGCTGCTGACCAACCCGAACCTCAGGATCTACAAGCCCTGGCTCGACCAGGCCTTCATCGATGAGCTCGGTGGCCGCTCCGAGATGTCGGCGTTCCTGACGGCACACGGCTTCGCCTACAAGATGAGCGCCGAGAAGGCCTACTCGACCGACAGCAACATCCTCGGCGCCACGCACGAGGCCAAGGACCTCGAGAGCCTCGACAGCGGCATCAAGATCGTGAGCCCGATCATGGGCGTGCCGTTCTGGCGCGACGACTGCGACGTGAAGGCCGAGACGGTGGTCGTCCGCTTCGCCGAAGGCCAGCCGGTGGCGCTGAACGGCCAGACCTTCGCCGACCCGGTGGCCCTGCTGCTCGAGGCCAACGCCATCGGCGGCCGCCACGGCCTCGGCATGAGCGACCAGATCGAGAACCGCATCATCGAGGCCAAGAGCCGCGGCATCTACGAGGCGCCGGGCATGGCGCTGCTGCACATCGCCTATGAGCGGCTGCTGACCGGCATCCACAACGAGGACACCATCGAGCAGTACCGCATCAACGGGCTCAGGCTCGGCCGCCTGCTCTACCAAGGCCGCTGGTTCGACAGCCAGGCCCTGATGCTGCGCGAGACGGCCCAGCGCTGGGTGGCGAGCGCCATCACCGGCGAAGTGACGCTGGAGCTGCGCCGCGGCAACGACTACTCGCTGCTCAACACCGAGAGCCCGAACCTCACCTATGCGCCCGAGCGGCTGAGCATGGAAAAGGTCGAGGACGCGCCGTTCTCGCCGGCCGACCGCATCGGGCAGCTGACCATGCGCAACCTCGACATCGCCGACACCCGGGCCAAGCTCGACCTCTATTCGAAGACAGGACTGGTTTCGCTGGGCAAGGATGGCGACATGCTCCGGCTCGAGGGCGACAAGGAGTGACGCACCCGGCGGGCGCGCCGAGGCGTCCGCCAGGCTCGCGCCTTCGGATTGTTCACAGGGCCATCTCCCGGTGCGGGAGATGAAGCGCGGGCCGGCGGGGTGTTCGCCCCCAGCGGTAGTCCGCAAGCAATAGTCAGAGGCTCGCGCCTCGCCGGCCGGCCGGGGTTTTGGGCCTATGGCGCCAGGGGCGGGGTGCATCCCCTGCCGCATCGCAATGGGACGGTGGGCGGCGCATGTCCCCGGAATCCACCGGCCGACCCGCCTCTCCCGGCCGCCTCAGGTGACGGCCTTCGTCCCTGGAGAGGCGCCCGTTGCTGGCCTCCCCCTGCGTGCCAGCGGCTTGACCGGCGAACCGGCCCCTCCCCATGACGCTTTGAACCTGGACCGGCACGACTGCCGACCCACCCGACCTCCCCCACCCCAACCACTCGTCATGATCGCGCTTCTGGGGCGGGGGACGGGGTGGAGAATACGATGGGGCGTAGGTGGGGGGATAAGTTGGGGATGGAGGATGGGGCGGGGACCTCATGCCGCGCGAAACCGCGGGACGCCGGGTGGCGAGCGCCAGCACGGGCGAGGTGACGCTGGAGTTGGACCGGAGACGCTTCTGTAGACTTGGCGACGGCGCTGGGGACTCACCAAGCGACTCGCGATACGGTCTGGTTAGCCACTTGTTCATACTTTGTTCTTATGCAAGGGTGGCGTCAGGAGCGCCAGCCATGAACGTCCACTTCAGCGAAACCAGTCGCAGTCTTCTTGAGACGACCGGCAACGAGAAATTTCGCACGATCCTGGCCGACCCGCCGTGGCGCTTTGCCAACCGTACCGGCAAGGTTGCACCGGAGCATCGGCGACTTGCGCGCTACGGCACAATGTCGACTGACGAGATCTGCGAGTTGCCGGTCAAATCGGTGGCCCAACCCACTTCGCATCTTTACATGTGGGTGCCAAACGCGCTCCTGCCGGATGGCCTGCGGGTCATGGCGGCCTGGGGCTTCGAGTACAAGGCGAA
>JAEYZJ010000041.1 GCA_023430705.1 Pseudomonadota bacterium
TCGCGCAAGCGTGTTTTGCCATCTGTCTGCATGTGGAAAACCGCCGGGCCGGAATGTCCCCTCCGCGCACGATTCCGGGCGGTCCGGCGCCCTCCGCCGCGCTGGCGGCAGTGCCTCGGCACCGCCAAGGATTGCGTCGGCGCCTGCGTCTTCCTCGCTTGCGATTCGATGTCGGGCTACCTCGCCGAACAGATCATCGCTGTGAACGGCGGCCAGCCGATGCCTTGTCGATCCGGAGCAGCAGGCAGGCGCCTACGCCTCGTCGCCGTCGTCGTCCGGCAGCTTGGCCTCGTCCTCGTCGTCGCGCGCCGGAATCACGTAGCTGCCGCTCAGCCAGCGGTTGAGGTCGATGTCCTGGCAGCGCGGCGAGCAGAACGGATGGTTGGCCTGGCTCGCCGGCTTGCCGCAGATCGGGCAGGGCACCGGCTTGCGGAGCTTGACGACTTCGGCGCTCATCAGACCGCCGCGAGGCTCGACTGGTTGAGCCAGTTGAAGTGGACGGGATAGCCCTCGCCGGCCAGCAGCGACACCGTCTCGTTGAGCGGCAGGCCGACCACGGCCGAATAGGAGCCCTGCAGCTTCAGCACGAACGCCCCGGCAATGCCCTGGATGGCGTAGCCGCCGGCCTTGTCGCGCCACTCGGCGCTGGCCAGGTAGCTTTCGATCTCGCGCGCCGACAGCCGCTTGAAGCGCAGCCGCGTTTCCACCAGTCGCTTGCGCATCGCGCCCGAGGTGGTCAGCATGGTCACGGCGGTGAACACCCGGTGCGAGCGGCCCGAGAGGGTCCGCAGGCACTCGGTGGCCTCTTCCATGGTCTCTGCCTTGGGCAGGATGCGGCGCCCGACCGCCACCACCGTGTCGGCCGCCAGCACCAGCGCATTGTCCGCAATGCCGGCGCTCCTGGCCTTGTGCAGGGCGGCGATGGCCTTCTGGTCGGCGAGCCGCTGCGCCAGCTTGCGCGGCAGTTCGTTCTTTTCCGGCGTCTCGTCGATATGGGCCGGAACCAGGTGCTCGGGCTCGATGCCGATCTGGTTCAGCAGCGCCAACCGCCGCGGCGATGCGGACGCGAGGATGAGCTCGGGACGGCTGGCCATGTCTGCCCTTACTTGAAGCGGTAGGTGATCCGGCCCTTGGTCAGATCGTAGGGCGTCATCTCGCACAGCACCTTGTCACCCGCCAGCACGCGGATGCGGTTCTTGCGCATCCGGCCCGCCGTATGCGCGATGATCTCGTGCTCGTTTTCGAGCTTCACCCGAAAGGTCGCGTTGGGCAGCAGTTCCGTCACCACGCCCGGAAACTCGAGCACTTCTTCCTTAGCCATTCTCTCTCCTGAGACGGCCCCACGAAACACGTTACTGACAATGTCGGGGGCGAGATTGGCGGGCAGCTATACTGCAACCCACCCGCTTTGTGAACCACCAGTTCGGCCGCGCACAGCGGTTATGTGGTGCCTGAGCCGCATGTTGGCAACTGCGCCGGACGCGGGAGTCCGAGTCGTCGCTCTTTTTGTCGGCCCGCAAGCCTCAGCCCGGCGCCACCGTCCCTGCCACCAGCTTGTCGAGCCGCTCGCGCACCCGCTTCTGCAGCGTGTCGCGCAGCGTGCGGTAGGCGCTGAGCACGGCCTCGCGATTTCCCTCGGTCTCGGTCGGGTCGGGCATCGGCCAGTGCTCGATCTCGCCCGCCTCGATGCCGCGGGCCCGGAACGCCTCGGGCGCGTCGGCCGAAAGCGTGATCACGAGGTCGAAGTGGTTGGCGACCAGTTCGTCCATGGTGTGCGGGGTGTGCACGCTCATGTCGATGCCGATCTCCTCCATCACCTCCTCGACGAAGGCGTCCGCCTTGCCCGAACGCACGCCGGCCGACCGCACGATCAGCCGCCCGGGAAAGTACTTGCGCGCCAGCGCCGCCGCGATCGGTGAACGCACCGAGTTCATCGAGCAGACGAACAGCACCGTCGGCAGGGTCGATTCCCGCTCGTCGATGCGGCTCGCGAACGGCTGCACCGCGCAGATCAGCGTGAACAGCCGGCGCGCCGTGTTGAGGTCCATGTCGAGCTTGTTGTCGAGCCGCGTGCGCAACAGCTCCGCCGCCTCGTTGTGGAGCCCCCGCCGGGCCATGTCGACGGTCTCGATCTGGTAGGTCGAGCCGGTCTTGATCGCGTCGTAATAGCTTTCGCGGATGCGGAAATAGTCGCGGATCAGCCGCCGGAACGGGGTCAGCGACAGGTAGTGCGCCGCGATTGGCTCGTACGTGTCGGGGTGGCGCACGTCGAGCACGATGTAGTTGCCGATGATCGAGACGTGCAGCGCGTACGGCCCCGTCGCCTTCACCCGGGCCGGGGCGAACACGTTCTCCTCGACGAGGTCGTAGATGGCGATGCGCCACTCGTGCACCTCGTCCGGGTCGGCCGAGGTGATGGTGTTGGGGTCGAGTGTCACTGCGACGATATGGTCGGTCCTGGGATCGAACTTTCGCGGTGACGGCGCCATGCTAGCGGTTGAGCCTGATCGACACCGAGCGGCCGTGGGCCGAAAGGCCCTCCGTCTCGGCGAGGGTCACCGCCGCCGGCGCCAGTTCCGCCAGCGAGCCCGGGTCGCACCCGAGCACCGAGGTGCGCTTCATGAAGTCGAGCACCCCCAGCCCCGACGCAAAGCGCGCCGATCGCGCCGTCGGCAGCACGTGGTTCGAGCCGCCCACATAGTCGCCGATCGCCTCCGGCGTGTGGTGCCCGAGGAAGATCGCGCCGGCGTTGCGGATCCTGGGCAGCAGCGCCTGCGGATCGTCGAGCGCCAGTTCCACATGCTCGGATGCGATGCGGTTGGCGAGTTCCACCGCCTCGGCCAGCGAGGCGACCGTGATGATCGCGCCGAACTCTTCCCAGCCGGCCCGCGTGATCTCGGCTCGCGGCAGCAGCTCGATCTGGCGCCACACTTCGTCCTCGACGAGGTCGGCCAGCCTGTGGTCGGTGGTGACGAGGATCGACTGGGCTCCGCCGCCGTGCTCGGCCTGCGCCAGGAGGTCGGCCGCCACCCAGGCCGGATTGGCCGAGCCGTCCGCGATCACCAGCACTTCCGACGGTCCGGCGATCATGTCGATGCCGACCTGGCCGAACACCTGGCGCTTGGCCGCCGCCACATAGGCGTTGCCCGGGCCGACGATCTTGTGCACCGCCGGGATCGTCTCGGTGCCGTAGGCCAGCGCGCCGATGGCCTGCGCTCCGCCGATCCGGTGGATCTCCGTCACCCCGGCGATCCTGGCTGCCGCCAGCACCGCGTCGTTCAGTTCGCCTCCCGGGGTCGGCACCACCATGGCGATGCGCTCCGCCCCCGCGACCTTGGCCGGCACCACGTTCATCAGCACCGACGAGGGATAGGCGGCAAGCCCGCCGGGCACATAGACGCCCACCGCCTCGATCGGCGTCCAGATCGTCCCCAGCGTTACCCCCAGGTGGTCCTGGTAGATGTGGTCGAGCGGCCGCTGCTTGTCGTGGTGCGCCCTGATGCGCTCGTGCGCCGTGGTCAGCGCCGCGATGACCTCTGCGGAAACCCGCGCGCTGGCGGCTTCGATCTCCTCCGCCGTGACGAGGAACGAGCCCTGCACTCCGCCGTGGCCATCGAAGCGCCGGGTGTATTCGGCCACCGCCGCATCGCCGCGCGCCCGCACGTCGGCAAGGATCGCGGCGACCGTGTTGCCCACTTCCTCCGAAGCTTCGCGCTTCGAGTTCAGCAGCGTTTCGAACGATATGGCAAAGTCGGCGGCGCGACTGTCGAGACGGACCGGCATCAGGGTGCGTGCTCGGGCTTGACCTTGGCCGCCCAGGCCGACCCCAGGTCCGCGAGCCGCGCCTCCAGCACCTCGACCGTCAGCCGCACCGTGCCGCCGCCGGCAAAGGCGAGGTCCACCCAGCCGCCCGGCGCATCGCCCTCGGTGAAGCGGATGGTCAGCAGCTCGAGCGCCCCCTCGAGGGCATTGGTGTCGATCCCCGCGACCTTCACCGCCGTCACATGGTCGAAATGCAGCGCCGCGCGCTTGCGCACCCCGGTCCTGCCGCCGGCGCCGTTTTCCCAGGCGTAGCGGTTCATCAGGAGCGCAAACCGCTTGTCCGCCTTGGCGTACCCCATGTCGCCCACCCGCACGATGGCGTCCTGCGTGGTGGCCGAGATGACGTCGAGGTCTTCGCTGTCAAGCGCAATGAGCTTGAGATCGGTCATATGTGCGAGGTCCGAGTGCGTTGGATTTCCCCCGAAAATGGGAGCCTGTTCATCGATCTACAAGTTTGAACGATCGTGTTCAATCCGGCTTGCGCCGCATGGCGGGGTCCGGGGCAGGGCGTGGGCGCAACGATGCATCCCCGGGTGCCCCGGCCGCGCCATCGCATGGGTCCCCGGGTCTTCGCCCGGGATGACGGTGGTGGGTTGCCTGTTCCGGAGCGCGGGGCCCGGCAGGGTCGTGGTCGTCCTGCTTGCTGGCCAGGCCTCTCTCCGTCCTCCGTCATTCTCTCCATCCTCCATCCTCCATTCTCCATGCTCGATCCTCGATCCTCGATCCTCGATCCTCGATCCTCCGCGGACGCTGCCCCACCCCCTCCGAGCTGCGAAGGCCCTCACGGCTTCGGTACGACCCCGCGCTCTCGTTTGCCCCCTCATTGCCGGGCTTGTCCCGGCAATCCAGCCGCTCCGCGTCGGCGGAGCGAAAGGGCCCTTTTCACGCGCAGGACTGCGCGTGGCTGGATCACCGGGACAAGCCCGGTGATGAGGGCCCAAGGGGAGGGCGGAGCGTGGCGATGGGGGCTGGAGGCCCGCCGGTGATTGCGGCTGGATCGCGCCACAGGCCCGGTGCGGCACCTCCCCCTTGATGGGGGAGGTTGGGAGGGGGTGGGCGGCACGCTCCGCCGGATCCTTCCCTGCCCGCCATTGGCCCAGGCCGAAGCACGCCAAGTCCTCGACGCCCGCCGGCCACACCGATGCATCCGGCGGCCACCGGCCCCGGAGGATGTCAAAGAGCGAAGCGACGTGCCGGCGAGGCGTTTGCCCCGAGCGGTAGTCCGCGAATGAAAAATGAGGCTCACGCCTCGCCGGCCGATCGGGGTTTTGGGCCTATGGCACTCCGGGTCGGGAGCATCCCGTGCCGCATCG
>JAEYZJ010000057.1 GCA_023430705.1 Pseudomonadota bacterium
AGCCCGATCAGCGTCCACATGTTGGGCGAGCGGTTGACCAGCGAGTTCCAGAACCGCCGGAAGAACGGCGCGGCGGCCCACAGCACCACCGGGGTGGCAAGGATCAGCTCCAGCCAGCCCGACAGGTCCTCGCCGATCCACTCGCGCACCGGGATGCCGACCATGCCGCCCATGGCGAGGACGAGGATCGGGATCGCCAGCGCCACGCTCACCCACAGCCGGCGGGTGAAATCAACGAGTTCGGGGTTCGGCCCGTCGTCGAGCGAGGCCACCATCGGCTCCAGCGCCATGCCGCAGATCGGGCAGTCGCCCGGGCCGTCCCTGACGATCTCGGGATGCATCGGGCAGGTCCACTTGCTGCCCTCGGGCACGCTGGTCGGGTCGACCGGCGCCGCGCCATGCGAATGGCCGTGATGCGCATGGTCCTGATGCGCATGGTCTTGCGGGGCCGCGGCCAGATACGCCTCTGGCTCCGCCTCGAACCGCTTCTGGCAGCCCTCCGAGCAGAAATAGTAGCGCGTCCCCTCGTGCTTGAGCATGTAGCGGGCCGCCGTGCGGTCCACCTGCATGCCGCACACCGGGTCGGTCGCCGTGAGGTACTTTTCCGGGTCCGCCTCGAACTTTCCCTTGCAGCCCGCCGAGCAGAAACCGATCTCGCGCCCTTCATGGGTCACGCGGTGCGGCGTCTTCTCCATGTCGACGGTCATGCCGCACACCGGGTCGCGCGTCACCGCGCCCTCGGGCCTGTGGTGGTTGTTGTGTACATGGGTGTCCATGCTGGCTCCTGTCTATGGCGGAGTATAGGGACCGATCCTGCCTCGGGGCGGCCCCGCTCTGGCAGATCACTGTTGGCTTCACGCACCGTAAACTCTTCGCCGCGGTTTCGCGGCAAAGGCGCGGTGCCCGCCTCCCGGTGACACGGGCCGGCGCACTCCTGTTCATGCTGGCCTTGTTCTGCACCTTCCCATCATGGTAAGGTCAAGCGCAATCTTCCAACCGGGGGTACCTGCAGTGCAGATCGGCGAAGCCTCGCGGCTCACCGGCGTTTCCGCCAAGATGATCCGCCACTACGAGGCGATCGGGCTCATCCCGTCGGCCGACCGGCGCGACAGCAACTATCGCGACTACGGCCATCACGACATCCACCGGCTCGGCTTCATCCGCCGCGCCCGCGACCTCGGCTTCTCGATCGACCAGATCCGCGACCTGCTCAAGCTCTGGGGCGACACGCAGCGCTCGAGCGCCGACGTCAAGGCGCTCACCCAGACCCATATCGCCGAACTCGACGCCAAGATCCGCCTCCTCGGCGAGATGCGCTCCACCCTCGCCCACCTCGCCGCCGCCTGCGACGGCGACCACCGGCCCGATTGCCCGATCATCGAGGGCCTGGCGGGCACCCATGCCCGGCACTGAGATCGAATACCGGCTCGACTGCTTCCCGTCGGACAGCCAGCTCGCACAGATCTGGCAGCCCGCCTGGGGCAGCCCGTGGACCGGCCGCCTCGCCCCCATCCTCGAGCGCAGCCTCGTCCACGTCTGCGCCTGGGAGGCCGGGGAACTGGTCGGCTTCGTCAACGTCGCCTGGGACGGCGGCGTCCACGCCTTCCTGCTCGACACCACTGTCGCCATCACCCACCAGCGCCGGGGCATCGCAAGGGAGATGGTCCGCCTCGCCGCCGAGGCCGCGCGCCTCCGCGGCGCCCAGTGGCTGCACGTCGACTACGAACAGGGGCTCGACGGGTTCTACCGCGCCTGCGGCTTCGGGCCGACGTCGGCAGGCCTGATGAAGCTGGCCTGACCCGGCTCACCGCCTCGGCAACAATCCCCCGTCATGCCCGGGCTTCCCTCATCGGAACAGCGCTCAGCTAGACGCTCAGGCAGAGATACTTGATGTCGAGATACTCCTCGATCCCGTACTTGGACCCCTCGCGCCCGTGCCCGGACTGCTTGATCCCGCCGAACGGGGCGAGCTCGGTCGAGATCAGCCCGGTGTTGATCCCCACCATGCCATAGTCGAGCGCCTCGGCCACCCGGAACACCCGGCTGAGGTCCGTGGCGTAGAAATAGGACGCGAGGCCGAACTCCGTGGCGTTGGCGAGTTCGATCACCTCCTCCACCGTTTCGAAACGGAACAGCGGGGCGAGCGGACCGAACGTCTCCTCGCGCGCCAGTACCATCTCGGCAGTCGCGTCGGCGATGACGGTGGGCTCGAAGAACAGCCCGTCCCGGCGCCGGCCGCCGGTGAGCAGCCGCCCACCCTTGCGCAGCGCGTCGGTCAGGTGCCGCTCGACCTTCTCGACCGCCTTTTCGTCGATCAGCGGCCCGGTGGTGACGCCCTCGGCGAATCCGTCGCCCACCCTGAGCTTGCCCACCGCCGCCGTCAGCTTTTCGGCGAAGGCCTCGTAGACGCCGGCCTGCACGTAGATCCGGTTGGCGCACACGCAGGTCTGGCCGTTGTTGCGGTACTTCGACACCATCGCCCCCTCGACCGCCGCATCGAGGTCGGCGTCGTCGAAGACGATGAACGGCGCGTTGCCGCCCAGTTCGAGCCCGAGCCGCTTCACCTGGTCGGCCGCCTGCCGCATCAGGATGCGGCCGACCTCGGTCGAGCCGGTGAAGCTCACCTTCCGCACGGTCTCGTTGGCGCAGAACTCCTTGCCGAGGTCGGACGAGTGCGTCGAGGGCAACAGGTTGAACAGCCCCGCCGGCAGCCCCGCCCGCTCGGCCAGCACCGCGAGCGCGATCGCCGACAGCGGCGTCTCGGCCGCCGGCTTGCTCACCACCGCGCAGCCCGCCGCCAGGGCCGGCGCGAGCTTGCGCGCCAGCATCGAGTTGGGAAAGTTCCACGGCGTGATCGTCGCCACCACGCCCACGGGCTGCTTGATGACGATGATTCGCTTGTCGTCCTGGTGGCCGGGGATGGTGTCGCCATAGACGCGCTTGGCCTCCTCGCCGAACCATTCGACATAGCTCGCCCCGTAGAGCACCTCGCCGCGCGCTTCCGCGACCGGCTTGCCCTGCTCGGCAGTCATGATCGCGGCGAGATCGTCGGCGTTCTCGACCATCAGGTCATAGAGCCGGCGCAGCACCGCGGCGCGCGCCTTGCCGGTCCTGGCCCGCCACTCGGCCTGCGCCACCCGCGCCGCCTCGATCGCGAGCTTGGCCTCGGCCACCCCGCAGTTGGGCAGCACCGCCAGCACCGCGCCGGTCGATGGGTTCGTCACCTCGAACGTCGTGCCGTTCTCCGCCGTCTCGATCCAGCGGCCGCCGATATAGGCGGCGGCCCGCAGTAGCGAGCGGTCAGCCAGGTGGGCATTCAGCGCGTCGGTGATCGGCATCCCAAAACTCCTTTGTCCAGAAAGGCCTGAGCCTCCCCGCATACAACGCAAGTGCTCTTGCCCGGCTCCCGAACTTCCGCTTGGATGCGCGGCAAAACACCAAGGGAGGGGCTGCATGGCCGGCATCTACGAGCATCACGAAAAGGACTTCGTCCATCTGGTCCAGGGGAGCGCCAAGCTCGAGACCCTGTATTCGGACTGCCGCTGGGCCGAAGGCCCGGTCTGGTTCGGCGATGCCAACCAGCTGGTCTGGTCCGACATTCCCAACAACCGCCTGATGCGCTGGACGCCCGACGGCGGCGCCTCGGTCTTCCGTCATAACTCCAACTACATCAACGGCAACACGCGTGACCGCGAGGGCCGGCTCGTGTCCTGCTCGCATGGCGGGCGCAACGTCGTGCGCACCGAGCTCGACGGCACCATCACCGTGCTTGCCGACCAGTATCGGGGCGGCCGGCTCAACGCCCCCAACGACGTCGTCGTCAAGTCCGACGGCACCATCTGGTTCACCGACCCGGGCTACGGCATCCTCTCCGACTACGAGGGCTACAAGGGCGAGTTCGAGCAGGACGGCTGCTACGTCTTCCGCCTCGATCCGGCCACCGGCGAGCTCACCGTCGTCATCGATGATTTCGTGCGCCCCAACGGCATCGCCTTCTCGCCCGACGAGTCGATCCTTTATGTCGCCGACAGCGGCTTCAGCCACGGGGCCGACCTGCCGCGCCACATCCGCGCCTTCGACGTGCGCGCCGACAATACCGTGGGGAACGGGCGGGTGCTGATCACCACCGATGTCGGCCTGCCCGACGGCTTCCGCCTCGATGACCGCGGCAATATCTGGACCTCGGCCGGCGACGGCGTCCACTGCTACAGCCCCTCGGGCGTCCTTCTCGGCAAGATTCTCACGCCCGACGGCGTCGCCAATGTCGAGTTCGGCGGTCCCCGCCGCAATCGCCTGTTCATCTGCGCCACCCAGAGCCTGCACAGCGTCTATCTGGCGGTGAACGGCGCGCGGCGGCCCTGACGGCCGCCCGGGAGGGCAGCGATCGAGGGCCGGCCGGCGGCTGGCCCTCCGTTCCGGTCAGCCCGTGACCGACAGCACGGTCAGCACGTGCTTGCGCCCGTTCCGGTCCTGCCAGGTGATCGACTGGCCCACGTCGAGGCCGATCAGGGCCGTGCCGATCGGCGTCAGCACCGAGACCTTGCCCTCGGCGATGTCGGCTTCCGCCGGATAGACCAGCGTCACCGTCTTCTCGGCCCCGGAATCGGGCCGGTAGGTCACGGTCGAGCCCATCCGCACCACGCTCGGGGCGAGCTTGGGGGCCGGCACGACGCGGGCCCGCTCGATTTCGTAGAGCAGGTCCTCGGCGGCCTCGCTGCCGCCCGAAGTCAGCGCGATGAGGGTGCGGTGGTCGTCCTCGCTGAGGACGATCCGGGGCTTGAGGTCGTGGCGACGCATCGATTGCATCGTGAATTCCTTTCGGTTTGCGAGCGTCTGCATCGGCCTTTCCGGCCTGCGACCGCTCGCTTGAATTGAGTGGATGGCGCCTTGTCTGACCCGCGGGCGTCCCGACGGGGTCTGGTTCTCCCCCCAGACCCGGTGGCGCTATGCGTGGGTCGTGGGGCTACAGTCCTGCGGCCGGGTTCTCCCGGCGCGGCGTCACGATGGTGATGGTCGCAAAGCAAGACATGACTGCAATATGGGGATACCGGCGGCAAAGTCAAATCCGCGGTCATACCTACCGGCCTGCGCCGTCGCGCGGCGGTCTCAGCTCGTCGGCAGCGCGCTGAAGCCGCGCGGCATCGGCCCCTCGTAGGGGCCGGTGCGCACGTCGGTGACCCCCGCCGCCGGGGGCCCCGCGTTCAGTTCCATCAGCATGTGCTGGATCGCCTGCTCGTCGCCGGCGAACACCGCTTCCACCGTGCCGTCACGGCGGTTGCGCACCCAGCCGTCGAGGCCCAGCGCCAGGGCCTCGCCAGCCACGAAGGCGCGGAAACCGACGCCCTGTACCCGTCCACTGATGACCACGTGGACGGAACGGCGCATCAGAACGTCGCCCCGATCTGCCAGGGCACGAACTCGTTGTCGCCATAGCCGAGCAGTTCGGACTTGCTCTTCTTGCCCGAGGCCACGGCGAGGATCTCGTCGAAGATCTCCTGCCCCTTGTCCTCGAGCGAGCCGCCCTCCACCACTTCGCCGCCGTTGATGTCCATGTCGTCGATCATCTTGTGGTAGATGTCCGAGTTGGTGGCGATCTTGATCGAAGGGGTCGGCTTGCAGCCATAGGCCGAGCCGCGCCCGGTGGTGAAGCACAGGATATTGGCGCCGCCCGCCACCTGGCCTGTCGCGGAAACCGGGTCGTAGCCGGGCGTGTCCATGAAGACGAATCCCTTCTCCGTCACCGGATCGGCATAATGATACACGGCATTGAGCGGCGTTGTCCCGCCCTTTGCTGCCGCGCCCAGAGATTTCTCCAGAATTGTCGTAAGTCCGCCGAGCTTGTTGCCGGGAGATGGGTTGTTGTTCATCTCCATGTTGTTGCGCTCGGCATAGTCCTCCCACCAGTGGATGATATCGATGAGCTTGTCGCCGACCTCGCGTGTCTTTGCGCGCCGGGTCAGGAGGTGCTCGGCCCCGTAGATCTCCGGTGTCTCCGACAGGATCGCCGTGCCGCCGTGCCGGACGAGGATGTCGGCCGCGACGCCCAGCGCCGGGTTGGCCGTGATGCCCGAATAGCCGTCCGAGCCGCCGCACTGCAGCGCCAGCATCAGTTCGCTCGCCGGCTGCGTCGTCCGCTTGTTGGCGTTGACGATGGGCAGCATCGCCTTCACGGCTTCGACGCCGGCCTCGACGGTCTTCTTCGTGCCGCCCACTTCCTGGATCGTCATGGTGCGGAACGTCTCGTTCTCGGTCACCCCGTAGGCCTCCTTGAGCCGCGGGATCTGGAAGCCCTCGCAACCCAGCCCGACCATGATCACGCCGCCCATGTTGGGGTTGGTGGCATAGCCCCAGGTGGTCTTCTTCAAGGTGTCGAAGATCACGCCGCGATAGTCGATGACGCAGCCGTTGGCCTGCTTGAGGGCGACGATGCCGTCGATGTTGGGATAGTCCTCGAGAATGCCCGAGCGCTCGATCTCGCGTGCGATGAACCCGGCCACGGTCGTCGAGCAGTTCACCGAGGTGAGGATGCCGACATAGTTGCGCGTGCCCACCTGGCCGTTGGCGCGCTTGAAGCCCTGGAACGTCGCCCGCTCCGCCTCCGGCACGAAGTCGACCGGCACCACGCCCTCGCCGAAGGCATAGTCGCGCTCGAACGCGCCGTGCTGCTCGCCGATGGTGACGTTGTGCTCATGCATCCACTCGCCCGCCGGCACGGCTTCCTTCGCAAAGCCGATGATCTGCCCGAACTTGACGATCGGCTCGCCGGCCGCGATCGCCCTGACCGAGAACTTGTGCCCCTTGGGCACGCGCCGCACCGTGCGCACGCCCTCCGGCGTATCGGTGCCCAGGTCGAGGTTGGCGAGGGCAACGGCGACATTGTCGCTGGGATTGAGCAGCAGGGTCTTGGCGGCCGCCGGGCGGGACATGACTTCGGACATCGGGGGGCTCTTGCAAATCGTGGCATGGGGCGATGCGGAATGCCGAAACCGGGGACACCCGCCCCCGCCCGCTTGCGGCGGAAGGGCGCTCGGGCGACAACCGGTTGCAATTGAATTGCTACGGCACTCCAACTAACATGTTAGCATGAAGCCAGAGGCAAGTCCCTACCAATTTCTGTCCGCGCCCGCCCAGCCGACGCGCGGCAACGTCACGGTGTTCGTCACCGACACGCTGCGCCAGGCCATCGTGCAGCTCGACCTGAAGCCGGGCGAGGTAATCGACAAGGGCGCCATCTGCGAGCGGCTGGGTGTCTCGCGCTTCCCCGTCTCCGAGGCGCTGGCGCGGCTCCAGGCCGAGGGCCTCGTCGACATCCTGCCGCAGCGCGGCTCGACCGTCTCGCTGGTCCGCATCGCCGACGTGCTCGAGTACATGCTGATCCGCAAGGCGCTCGAGGCCGAGGCGGTCCGCGTCGTCACCGGCAATCACTCCGAGGAGCTGATCGACACGCTGCAGCGCAACATGAGCTACCAGCGCGCCGCCGTCGACATCGACGACCGCAACGGCTTCCACGAGCGCGACCTCGAGTTCCACGACATCATCTTCGGCGACATGCGCTTCACCAAGGTGAAGGCCGTCATCGAGAACACCCGCGCCAATCTCGACCGCGCCCGCCGGCTGATCCTGACCCCGCGCCGCCTCAGCGTCACCCTCAGCGAGCACCACAAGGTGCTCGACGGCATCATCGCCGGCGACGCCGCAGGCGCCGCCGCCGCCATGCGCGCCCACATCGATTCGGTGATGGCCGAACTCATCGCCTTCGCCACCGAGCACGCCGAACTCTTCGCCGACGGCGAGTCGCTGCGCGAGGATCCCACCTACGCCACCTTCCCCTTCGGCTAGGCACCCGGGGCCCTGGGCCCGCCCGACGCCGATCCACCAAACGGAGACTTCATGCTCAAGAACATCCCCCCGATCCTGGGGCCCGACCTGCTCTACGTGCTGCGCGCCATGGGCCACGGCGACGAGATCGCCATCGTCGACGCCAACTTTCCCGCCGACAGCTCCGGCCCGCAGCTGATCCGCCTCGACGGCATCAGCGCCACCGAGGTGCTCGATGTCGTGCTCACCGTCATGCCGCTCGACACCTTCGTCGACGAACAGGCCTTCGGCATGGAAGTGGTCGGGGATCCGCAAAAGCGCGAGCAGACGCACCTCGAGTTCGACCAGATGATCGGCCGCCACGAGCCCGGCATGCGCCTCTCCATGCTCGAGCGCTTCGCCTTCTACGAGCGCGTCCACGGCGCCTACGCCATCATCCAGACCGGCGAGCGCCGCCTTTACGGCAACGTCCTGCTCAAGAAGGGCATCGTCCGCCCCGAGTGAGCCGGGAGCGTCCCGCTGCCCCCTCCATCCGGCGCGCCATCGCCCCGGATGGACCTCAACTCACCGCTTCGCTGCGCTGGCGGATGGCGTTGAACACCTCGCGCGGCAATTCCAGTGCTTCACCGGGAGCGTGCATCTGCCGGAGCTCGCCCAGCCGCGCATCCGGCGACAGCGTAAGCTCGGCAAGCTGGTCGAAGAACGCGAACTGCTCCGCCGTCGGCTCCCGCTCGATCGCCGGCATCGGCGCCCAGTCGTCCCACGGCAGCATCTCCGCCTTCACCAGTGCCGCGGCGTCGCGCACCACGTTCGAGCCGATGAAGCCGTAGCCGCGCTCGTCGAAGAAGCCGAACTGGCCGGGGTCCATCTCGCCGTCGCGCGCCAGCTGCCAGGCAGACCCTGCGATGATGAACTGGTTGCGCGGCACGTCGAGCGGATCGAACCGCACCCCGAGCTTTCGCACCTGCAGCGGGTCGAGCTGGGCGTCGGCCAGCCGCCAGCCCTCGTGCCTGTCGAAATACTCCACCACCCAGTGATCGCAGAAATAGCTGCGGTCGAAATAGCCGGCAAAGCCGCAGCGCGCCCGCGCCGGCTGTCCCTTCGCTCTGAGGATCGCCGCGGCCAGCACGGCGAAATGCCGGCAGACGCAGACAAAGCGCCCGGCCGGCGGACGTTCCTCCCCGGCCATCAGCCCCTCGGGACCTTCGAGCCACTGGAGCATCGCGTCGACGCTGCGCTCGTGCTTGTGGTCCTGCCGCCGGGGGTCGACCGAGCTTCCATAGGCGCCCGCCCAGCTTTCGTGCATCAGCAGTCCCTGCACGACCTCGACGATCCCGCCGATGTCGTCCGGCAGCCGCTCCAGCTCGCGCGCGAACCGCAGGCTTCGCGTCGGCCCTTCAGCCCGGGCGAAAAACTCTGCTGCCGAGTCCATCTCATCCCCCACAAGTCATCCCCCCAAGAGAACAAAACAGGATCATCACTTGGAACACATCCAGATATTCGGTGCAAGGCGCACGCTGGGGCGGGGAGTTGCTACGCTCCGAACGGATTCGACCATGGTTGGCCTCGACTCCGCTATGCGCCCCCCCTAATCCTCTGGCCAGATTTAGGAGCTGATCCATGAAACTTCTGCGCGTTGGCGCCAAGGGCGCTGAAAAGCCCGCCATCCTCCACACCGACGGCACCTACCGCGACCTGAGCTCGGTGGTTGCCGACATCAACGGCGCCGCCATCGGCGCCGAAGGTCTGGCCAAGATCGCCGCCGCCGATCACGGCAGCCTGCCCGTGCTCGACCAGAACTCGCGCATCGGCCCCTGCGTCGGCAATGTCGGCAAGTTCATGTGCATCGGCCTCAACTACGCCGACCACGCCGCCGAGAGCAACCTGCCGGTCCCCTCCGAGCCGGTGCTGTTCATGAAGGCGACCAGCGCCATCATCGGCCCCAACGACGATGTCGAGCTGCCCAAGAACACGCTCAAGCCCGACTGGGAAGTCGAGCTGGGCGTCGTCATCGGCAAGACCGCCAAGTACATCGACGAGAAGGACGCCCTCGACTACGTCGCCGGCTACTGCGTCGTGAACGACCTGAGCGAGCGCCACTTCCAGACCGAGCGCGGCGGCCAGTGGACCAAGGGCAAGTCGGCCGACACCTTCGGCCCGATCGGCCCCTGGCTCGTCACCAAGGACGAAGTCGCCGACGTGCAGAACCTCAAGATGTGGCTCGAAGTCGATGGCCACCGCTACCAGGACGGCTCGACCAGCACGATGGTGTTCGGCGTCGCCCACATCGTCGCCTACCTCAGCCAGTTCATGAGCCTGCAGCCGGGTGACGTGATCACCACCGGCACCCCGCCGGGCGTCGGCATGGGCCAGAAGCCCGAGCCGGTCTGGCTGAAGCCGGGCCAGGTCATGCGCCTGGGCATCGAAGGCCTCGGCGAGCAGCAGCAGAAGACCTACGCCTACGCTGGCTGATCGCCGCGCTGGAGCTGAGTTTCAAGGGCGCCCACCGGGCGCCCTTTTTCGTTGCCCGCTCCCGCACCCGGGGCATTTCCATCAGGCCTTCGGCACCCGGCGGCGCCATCGGCAGGCTGCGCGCCGGCTGCTGGGGCGGCATCGCGGCGTCCCTCGCCTTCCACCGCCCCTCGCCGCCCGCGTCATTATCCAGCGGAAAATGCCGGCCGCGGCTAACATGTTAGCTTCACTGATTTTTCCAAGCTTCGCCGCGGGTGTAATCGATATCATCGAGTATTTGTCATACCAGATTTAATCGATTTCGCCTTCAAGCTTCAATTGTCGCACTATTGACAGTCAAAAATGCCCTAATTACCGTCCCGCTGGTCTTACAAATGTAAGATGAGGGAATACTGAAATCGGCGTCGGGGCAGACCGGTCATGGCGACCAGGAGCAATGTCGTTCGGCTTGCTGAAGGTGGGGGCAGGAGATTGCCCGGCGCCACCATTCACCTGACCGATTCCGCTGTCGAGACCCTGGTCGGCCAGATCAGGGCGCTGATCGACCGGCGCAACCTCGGCGTCGGCGACCCCCTGCCCTCCGAGCGCGAGCTCGGCGACATGTTCGCTTCGAGCCGCACCACGGTGCGCGAGGCCATGCGCATCCTCAAGGCCTACGGTGTCGTCGACGTGCGCCCCAAGGTCGGCGCGGTGATCACCGACCGGCGCATGGATGCGGTCTTCGACCTCTATTCCTTCAACACGCTCGAGCTGAACCGCCAGACCTATCTCGACACCCAGTCCTTCCGCGAGCTGATCGAGGTCGGCTCGGTCGACCGGCTGATCGAGCGCTTCCAGCCCGCCGACATCGCCGAGCTGCGCGCCGCCAACGACGCCATGCGCGAGGAGGAGCACCTCCCCACCGCCGCCCGGCACGACTACCGCTTTCACCTCACGCTCATCGGCATCCTGGGCAACAAGCAGGTGCTGGAGATTTATCGCATCATGCAGCCGGTGATGCTGAGGATCATGGAGACCGGGGTCGCCCGCATGAAGTCGAACGGCATGAACTTCGACGAGCACGGCGCCATCGTCGACGCGCTCGCGGGCCGCAACCGGCTCGCCTATCAGTATCGCATGAGCCAGCACCTCGAGGCCGGGCTGGCGCTGTTCAAGGAGTAACGACTGGGGGGAGACGGATTGGCGCGCCCCGCGCGCCGATAGGGGCAGTGCCCCGACGATGGACGAGCCGGTCCCGACCGGACCCTGCCCATCGGCAAGAGAGTGCTTCAACGTTCTCTGGGAGGAGAAGAAATGAAGTTGCTAAAGGCTACCGGGCTCGCCATCGCGGCCCTGATGTTGACCACCGCCGGCGTGGCTCTCGCGGAGCCGGCAGTCGTTTCCGGCCCGGCGGCCGATCCGGAATGCTATGTGCCCTGGGACGGGGAGACGCAGTTCTTCCAGTACCCGGCCAAGACCGGTCCGTTCCGCATCGCGCTCGCCAACGGCTACATCGCCAACACCTGGCGCATCCAGATGATCCAGACGGCCAAGGCCTATGCGGCCCAGCCCGACGTCGCCAGCAAGCTCAAGGAGTTCAAGGTCGTCTCGACCGGCGAGGACGTCGCCGCCCAGATCGCGGCGATCAACAACTTCATCGACAGCGGCTATGACGCCATCGTCGTCAATGCGCAGAACCCCACCGCCTTCGCGCCCGTCATCAAGCGCGCCAAGGATGCCGGGGTGATCCTCGTCGCCTTCGACAACATCCTCGACACCAAGGACGCCATCAACGTCAATGTGGACCAGAAGGGCCTCGGCGCGCTGTGGGGCAACTGGCTGGTCAAGCACATCCCCGAGGGCGGCAAGATCCTCGAGGTCCGCGGCGTCGCCGGCACCTCGGTCGACACCGACCGCCACAACGGCATCCACGAGGTCCTGCAGTCCTCGGGCAAGCCCTTCGAGGTGGTCGAGGTGGTCGGCAAGTGGGATGACGGCACGGCCCAGAAGGCCACCGCCGACGCCATCGCCGTGCACCAGAAGTTCGACGGAATCACCGCCCAGGGCGGCGATACCGGCGTGGTCCAGGCCATGCTCGACGCGGGCCATCCCATGGTGCCGTTCGGCGGCGAGACCGAGAACGGCTTCCGCAAGTTCTGCGCCGCCAAGTCGGCCGAAGGGCTCGTCTGCTCGTCGGCGGGCACCGGTCCGGCCCAGGTGGCCGTCGCCGTCAAGACCGCCATCGACGCGCTCGAGGGCAAGGTCATCCCGCAGTCGGTGAAGCTCCCCCTCGCCATCGTCGAGGACCCGGACTTCAAGGACGGCGAGAACTACTATTCCGACCAGTCGGACAACTTCTTCGTCGGCAATTCCTTCCCCACCTGCGGCATTAACTTCACTGCCCAGGAAATCATGGGGCAGAGCAAGGACGACCAGTAGCGGCGGGCCGGCGCTGCGGGGGCCTGCGTGCCCCCGCAGCACTCCATCGACTTCAGGAAGCTCACATGGCCGACCACGTTCCGCTCTTCCGCATGGAAGGGATTTCGAAGCGCTACGGCGGCGTTCGCGCGCTCGAGAACGCCGATCTCACGGTCGAGGCCGGCCGCGTCCACGCCATCCTCGGCGAGAACGGCGCCGGCAAGTCGACGCTCATCAAGATCATCTCCGGCGTCGTGCAGCCGGACGAGGGCACGATGCTGCTCGATGGCCAGCCGGTGAACTTCCGCGATCCCGCGGCGGCCAATGCCGCCGGCATCGTCTGCATCTTCCAGGAACTCTCGCTCATTCCCGACCTCTCGGTCGCCGACAACATTGTCGTCTCGGCCCCGCCCACCCGCTTCGGCATGATCGACCGGCGCGCCCAGCGCCGTCTCGCCGAGGAGGCGCTGGCCCGCGCCGGTGGCGCCGACATTCACCCGGCCGCGCTGGTGAAAGACCTGCCCCTGAGCCGCCGCCAGATCATCGAGATCGCCAAGGCGCTCGCCCGCAAGCCGCGCCTGCTGATCCTCGACGAAGCGACGTCCGCCCTCACCGCCGCCGACGTCCGCACCGTGTTCGAGGTGCTCAAGCGTCTCCGCGCCGAGGGCATCGCACTGCTCTACATCTCGCACCGCATGCACGAGATCGCCGAGCTCGCCGACGACTGCACCGTGTTCCGCAACGGGCGCAAGATCGCGACCTATGCCGCCGGCACCCGCACCGACAACGAAGTGGTCGAGATGATGATCGGCCGCGAGTACCACCACGTCTTCCCGGACAAGCCAGCGCCGAAGCCGGTCGAGGCCGCGCCCGTGCTCGAGGTTCGCAACCTCGCCTGGGCCCCGCGCCTCAACAGCGTCTCGCTCACCGCCCGCGCCGGGGAGGTCGTCGGCCTCGGCGGCCTCGACGGCCAGGGCCAGCGCGAACTGCTGCTGGCGCTGTTCGGCGTCCTGCGCGGCACCTCCGGCGAGGTGCGGGTCGACGGCCGGCCCACCGCCATCCATTCGCCCCGCGCCGCCAAGGCCGCCGGCATCGGCATGGCGCTGATCCCCGAGGACCGCAAGACCGAGGGCCTGATGCTGCCCATGTCGGTGCGCGACAACCTGAGCTTTGCCGCCCTGTCCGATCTCTCGCGCGGCGGCATGATAGATACCGGGCGCGAGCGGCAGGCCATCGACGAGATGATCCGGCTGCTGGCCATCAGGACCGACGGCACCTCCGTGCCGGCCGGCTCGCTCTCGGGCGGCAACCAGCAGAAGCTGGTGATCGCCAAGTGGCTGATGCGCAATCCGCGCATCATCCTGCTCAACGACCCCACCCGCGGCATCGACGTCGGCACCAAGCAGGAGATCTACGCCCTGCTCCGCCGCCTCGCCGACGCCGGCGCCGCCATCATCCTCTACTCGACCGACTACGACGAGCTGATCGGCTGCTGCGA
>JAEYZJ010000098.1 GCA_023430705.1 Pseudomonadota bacterium
CGCGCCTGCTGCGACACCCTTTGTGTCCCTCAGCCATCCATGTCGAATACCCTCGTAGGCAAGCAACCAGCTCCAGTCGGTCCGGATTCTGTCCTCCGAGATCATCGCCTCCCAGTGCGCGATCGGCAGGGTCGCGGGCACAAGACCATTGTGCTTCATATCCAGGAGCATGATGGGCAGAACCGAGCCCGCAGACTGCCCGATGAGTTCGACGACCGCCTTCGACTTGAGGGGCTGTTTTAGCCCTCGAATTGTGTGCAGTAGCCAGATTGCCTCGTACTGGTGGCCGCGCTCCAGGCTTACCTGAGCCAATTCGGAGAACCGCTCGGCGATGCGTTGCCGGGAGAGTTTTCCTGTTTGGCGATCCACGTTTATTGCGACCCGGCATATCTTGTCCAAAGCAACAGGAGACAGGACCGCTCCCTTCAGTAGGAACGACTCAATCGGTTCAGCATCTTCCGATGTGATCCGCAGCCCCTCAATGGTCGATAGCACGTACCCAATCACAGACTCGGTTGGGTTCTCGGCCTGCAATCTCAATCCCAGCAAAAGAAACTCCCGGAGCCGAACCCCAGTCAACTCGCGTTTCCCATGGGCCAGAAACGTGGCCAACTCGGAAGGCCACGAACTAGGGACGGCTATTGCCATTCGATCAATGGACGTCTTACTTCCATTGATCTCTAATCCGTAGGCTCTATAGATCGCAGAGATGGTAGAGAGGACCCGCTCCGCTTCTTGCAGTGAAGTGGCGCCAACAAACCAGTCGTCCTGAAGACGGTCAATTTTTGCTCTTTTCTGGGAGGAATTGGTCGCGTTAAAATCATCATCGATACGCGCTGATATGATCTCAGCAATGATGCGGGACGTTTCAGGCCCTATAGGAATGCCAACTGTCTGGTTCCTATTGCAAGCTCGCACGAGAGCATCAAGCCTATCGGCGACAGCGCCCGTATACTGCTTGATGTCAGATTTGACCCGCTCCTTCCCGTACGCCGCCCATGCAATTGAGTGGGTATAGATGGAAGGGTAAAAGCGCGTGATATCCGTTTTGACCAGCCAATCTGACGTCGCTTCAATAAAGGACTTCTTTGCCCCGTGAACCTTGAAGTTTATGCCCTCGATCGATCGATCAAATCGCTTTGAAACCTTTACGCGATCAATTGAGTATCTTTGCCTGGAGAGCCACTTTACAACCTCACTCCAGTTGTCGCCGAGTTCCATAGCAAGAAGAGCCTGCGGGACAGGATGCGTAAGGTGGATTGCTCGACGCTCGAACACTCTCTTGGGCTTTGAAATATACTCCGCCTCTGTGTCCTGTATTTTGTACTGATACGAACCCGCAAGCGGGAAGCGCTTCTTTCCGGGCCTCTTGAGGTACGACTGTTCCGTATCGAACAACTTACCTGCTCTCCACTCCGACAATATCGCGGCGGAATGCTGACCGAAATCTGTGGTGGTAAAGGTGGATGGTAGTTCTCTAGGAAAATACCCTAGAGTAAGCAGCGCTTCGGTAATGTCTGTCATTATTGCCCCCGTTGCAGCTGTAGACCAACCGTCCGGGAAGACTCAACCCGTCATGCTATTCAGCGCATCCATCCCCGCCCCCACGCGTTCCCCCTCTTCAACAACCAGGGAGCAGTGACCATGCAGGACCTTTCCGCCATTCGGGAGCACATGGAAGTCATCGGCGCCGATGGGGTGGTTGCCATTCGAGCGTAGCTCTCATGGCCTTCTCCCCTAAAATCACGCCACTGGCGTGATTTTGCCTGCGGCACGGCTCGAAGGTGGGGATTGTCGATCGGGTCGAGGGTGGGCGGATCAAGCTGACCAGGGCCGAGGCGCCGGGCGGCGCGCATGAGGACCATCACCACTATGTGCCGGGCGTGCTGGTGGCCGCCATCGAGGGCGACACGGTGCGGCTCTCGGCCGATGCCGCCAATGCCGAGCTGTTCGAGGAAGAGGAAGACGGCACGCTGCGGCACTGAGGCCCCCGGGCGCTACGGCGCGGGCGGGCCGAGAAGGTAGCTGTTGCCCTCGACGATGATCTCGAGGTTGCCGTGGGTTTGCGCGAAATCGACGACGGCGCGCTGCACCGGCAGTTCGAAGCCGCGGAACTGGGCGGCGTCGCCGCCGGGGCGATAGGCCCAGTCGTCGCCGCAGACCAGCGCGGCGGGGAACAGGTAGTGGCTGAGCGCCAGGTCGTCGTAGCAGCCGTGATAGGTGTGGAGCCCGTCGAGGTAGATGAGGTCGGGCCTGAGCCCGAGCCGGAACAGCTGCGGCAGCGCCACGCCCGAGGTGGTGCGCATGGGCCAGAGGCGGTGGCGCCAGCGCCAGTTGAGGCTGAGGAAGACGCGGTAATAGGCGTAGTTGTCGGCTTTGGCGAACTCGGCCACGTCCGGCCAGCGCCGCGCGACATGGCCGTAGCCCTCGCCCCAGGGGTCGATGGTGATGACCCGACTGTCGGCAAAGGTGTTGAGGAAGAAGCGGGTGGAGCCGCCGAGCTCGCCGCCGATCTCGACGATGGTGCGCACGATCTGCATGTCGCGGATGCGCGGCACGAGCTTTTCGAGGTCCTCGGTCGGGCGGCCGACAGCGCGGCCGTCGAGCTCGGGAAAGGGCACGGTTTCGGGCCAGGCGGCCGCGAGGTGCTGGCGGATGATGTCGGGCACGCGTGCTGCACTCGCAATTGCTGGCCGATGTTGCGCCCGCCGCCGGACGCCGTCCAGCGCGGCGATGCGCAAAACTCTTCGTAATCCGGCGGCAGGAGCCGGGGTCAGCACCAGGGGTGCTTGCGGCCGTCCCAGCGGTGGGCGAGTCCTTCGGCCACGAGCAGGCCGCCGAGCGAGGCACCGTCGCGCGTCACGATGCGGAGCTTGCGGCCATAGCGGTCCGCGTCGCGATCGGCGGCGCCCAGCTGGAACGGGCCGGCATTGAGGAGGTCGGCGAGGCGCTGCGTGGCGCGCAGGCCCATGGCCTTTTCGGCCGCGCAGGCGGGCGAGGACACCTCGGGCGTATCGATGTCGGCGATGCGGTATTTGGTGCCGTCGAGCCAGAAGGTGTCACCGTCGACGACGCAGGTGAGGCGGACGCTGCCGCGGCAGATCGGGAAGGAAGCGGTGAGCGCCGGGGCGAGGTCGGCCGGGGCGCGGGCAGCGGTAACTCCGGGCAGCCCGATATTGCCGAGCAGCAGGCTCGCGACGGCGGCGCTGGCGAGGAAGGCGAATGCGGCGAGCCAGAGGGTGAGCCAGCGATCCCGGGCGCGGCGGCGCGCCTGGGCCCGCGCGAGGCTCGGCAACAGGCCCGGCGCGGCATGCTTCAGACGGCGGTAGTCGACGATCTCGGCCATGCGTGCCCCCGGCAGGCGACGCGCCGATATCTGTCACGGCGCGCGCCCGATGGCGGCATGGAAACCCCGTAAGGGTGAATGCGGAGTTAGGACGGCATCTGCGGCTTCGCCGGCAGCTCCTGGGCGAGGAAGGCCGGCACGACGCTCTTCATGATCTCGATGTTGGCCGGGTTGAAGACCACGCCGATGTGGCTGGTGCCCGGAAGCACCAGCAGCTGCGTCCTGGGCAGGCCGTTGATGTCGCCGTTGACGATGCCGCCGGCCGCGGCGTGGTGCCTCGCGATATAGTCCATCCCCACGATGTCGGCGTCACCGAAGATATAGAGCGAGGGCACGTCGATCGTGGCGAACTCGTCCGACCAGTCGAAGGTCTGCCGGTCGAGCACCTTGAGCTTTTCGACCAGCACGGGGAAGTTGCCGGGGTTGGGGTTCAGCCGCTTGAACTCGCTCTCGAACGGGGTGCCGGCGAACATCTCGGGGGTGATGGTCTCGACCATGGCGAGGAACTCGCTGCCCATCACCTCCTCGTTGTAGATGTAGCCGCCCGAGGCCGCGACGATGCGCGTCACCTTTTCGGGATGCCGGATGGCGAGGCGGATGGCGGTGGCGCCGCCCATCGAGTAGCCGAAGAACGCGGCCTTGCCGATCCCGAGCGCATCGAGCAGCGCGGCGACATCGTCGGCCATGCCGTCATAGGTGATCGGGGTGTCGCGGTCGGAGGTGCGGCCGTGGCTCTGGAGCTCGACGGCGATCACCTGGCGGTCGCGGCTGAGGGTGGGGATGAGGCCGGCCCAGTTGCTGTCGATCGACATGTAGGCGCCGTGCAGCAGGACCAGCGGTTCGCCCTCGCCGTGGATCTCGTAATACATCTCGAGGCCGTTGACCGGCAGCGTGCCGGAGCGGTCCTCGGCGCGGGCCGGCGCGACCGCGAGGAGGCTGGCAAGAACGAGCGCCATTGCCGTGACGTGGAGCTTCATTGGTCTTCTCCGTTATGTCCGTGGGCCCAAATCGGCCCCTCGTGCGTTGATGACGAGCGGACAGGCAGCGGATCGACACGGAGGCAACGGAAAATGTTCGAGCACTTCGTTCAGGCGCAGGACCGGACCTACGCACATGTGCTCAGCGAGCTCGAGGCCGGGCGAAAACACAGCCACTGGATGTGGTTCATCTTTCCGCAGCTGACGGCGCTGGGGCGCAGCGAGACCGCCAAGCGGTTCGGGATCGCCGACCTCGGCGAGGCGCGCGCCTACCTCGCGCACCCGGTGCTGGGGCCCCGGCTCATCGAATGCAGCGAAGCGGTGCTGCGGATCAAGGGGCGAAGCGCGCAGGACATCTTCAGGTCGCCCGACGACATCAAGCTGCGCTCGTCGATGACGCTGTTCGGGCGGGCGAGCGGCGGCGAGGGGCCGTTCCGGGCCGTGCTCGAACAATACTATGGCGCAGAGGAGGACCCGGCGACGCTCAAGCTGCTGGCGCGCTAGCGTCGGCCTCGAGCGCGGCGATCAGTTCGGTCTCGTTCTCGTAGTTGCCCAGTTCCGCGAGCGCCGTCTCCAGCATCGCGACCCGGCGCTTGATCGTGCGGTGCTGCTCGGTCTTCAGCGCGACTTGGGCATCGAGCCGCTCGGCGAACAGGTTGCGGTCGGAATCGGTGCGGCGGATGCGGGCGCGCAGCTGCTGCAGCGCGCCGATCTCGGCATCGGTGCGGCCGAGCGACTGGCGGGCGTCGCCGAGCCCGGCGGTGACGGCCACCGACATCTGGGCGATGAAGTTGACGCTCTCGAGCTTCAGCCCGGTGGCGACGGCGGTTTCGACGGCGGCATCGAACATGTCGGCGAGGATGAGCGCCACCTCGCGCCGATAGCCCTGCACCGCCTCGTCGTCGATGATGCCGGTCTCGTCGAAGAGCCGGCGCGCGTCGGGATCGGAGAGCAGGCCGAAGGCGCGCACCACGAGGATGAAGAGCTCGGGGTCGCCGCCGCGGTCCGGATGGGCGACCTGGACCTTGCGGCGGTAAGCGAGCTTGATCTCCGAGGGGCGGGCGCTGCGCCCGACGCCGAGCACGTCGTATGGATCGAACTGAGTCATCGCGGTGCTCATAGCAGTTCGCCGGCCCGGCTTGAAGCGCAAGGGTAGCGGCATTGGCCAATTCTACCTATATGGAACCCATGTCCAGGACTTCGCCGAACGCGCCGCTCAAGCCTTTCTCCGCCATCGTATTCGATATGGATGGCACCCTGCTCGATACCGAGATGGTGTTCAGGGAGATCGTCTGGGATGTGAGCCGCGAGCTGGGCTTCACCATGACGGACAGCCTGCATCACTCGATCGTCGGCTCGAGCCACGAGACCACGAACCGCCTGCTGATCGAAGCCTATGGCGTGAGCTTCCCCTACGCCCTGTTCGACGACAAGTGCCGCACCCTGATGAAGGCGCGGATGGAGCTCGACGTGCCGGTGAAGGCGGGCGTGCGCGAATTGCTGGGCGAGATCCGGGCGGCGCGCATTCCGACGGCGGTCGCGACCTCCTCGCGCTCGCAGCATGCGATCGGGCATCTCGGCCATGCCGGGCTGCTCGACCACTTCTCCGCAGTGGTGACGCGCGACGACGTCACCAATCCCAAGCCGCATCCCGAGCCCTACCTGATGGCAACCCGGCTGCTGGGGATCGAACCGGCGCAGGCGATTGCCGTCGAGGACTCCCATGCCGGGGTCCGCGCCGCGCACGCGGCGGGCCTCCAGACCATCATGGTGCCCGACATCGTCGCCCCGTCCGACGAGATCAGCCGGCTCTGCGTCGCCGTGATGGACAGTCTCCACGCGCTGCGCGACGCCGCTTTCCCGCGCGGCTGAGCCCCAGCTTCAAGCAACCCGATGATGCCGACGACGCCGCTCCGCGAGGGGCGGCGGCGAACTGTTGTGTTTGGGCAACGATTCGGATCGATTAACTTTTATCGATTGCCGAGAGGGCCGATTAGGCATCGGCAAAACTCTTCAAAATCAGGGCTTTCACCCCCCACGCAGAGGTATTAACCTCAATTTAAGAACCTAACGTTCATGGTTAAGCAACTGTAAATTCTGGGTTCCATCACTGCCCGGGCTCGGCTAGGTTGCCAGCAGGGTAACGGACGGACTGAGCTGCCTCGGGGGCGGCATCGGGGAAGGTAGGCGGGTTGAGGGCAAGGGCTTTCGGGCGGACGGTGCGCGTGTTCAGGCACGCGGCGGCGGTAGCTGCAGCAGCCCTGGCGCTGCACGTTGCCGTGACGCCGAGCATGGCCCAGGACCTCGCCGTCGCGACCGTCGTTCCCGCAGCATTCACCCAGAACGTGACGCTCAAGCGCGCGGAGTTCCGCGCCGCCACGCAGCCACGCCTGACCAGCGACCTGCTGCAGGCCTATGTCGACCGGCAGCAGCAGCTCAAATCGTTCAACGGCTTCGATATTCCCGCCGCACAGCAGGAACTGACCGAGGACGTGCTGCTCGGCTACATCGCCCGCAAGCAGAACCGGGCGCTCGATGCCATCGAGGCCGCCGATTTCTCCGCGAAGCCGGGGCTGACCGCGGCGGTGCTCACCACCTACGTGCAGGGCGGCTTCGTGCCCACCAGCAAGCGCGTGAAGCTCGCCGAGGGCGAGCGCCACTGCCTCGCGCAGGCCATCTACCACGAGGCGCGCGGCGAAAGCCGCGAGGGCCAGATGGCGGTGGCCAACGTCATCATCAACCGCGCGATGAGCAAGAAGTATCCCTCGACCATCTGCGGCGTGGTGTTCCAGAACGCCGACAAGGGCCGCTACAAGTGCCAGTTCACCTTCGCCTGCGACGGCCGCTCGGATGCCGGACGCGAGCGCACTGCCTGGAACAACTCGCTGAAGCTCGCCGACCAGGCCTTCTACGAGTTCCAGCGCGGGCAGCGCCCCGGGGTCCTGCCGGACTCGGCGCTGTTCTACCACACCACGGCGGTGGCTCCGCAGTGGTCGCACACCTTCCAGCGCGTCGCCGCCATCGGCTCGCACGTGTTCTACTCGACACACTGAGTTTTCGCGCAACGCGGATGAACGGGCCCTGAACGGGGCCCTTTT
>JAEYZJ010000120.1 GCA_023430705.1 Pseudomonadota bacterium
GGAGTGCAGCAAGATGGCGCATGAGGACGCGCTGACGGTCTATTGGGCGGTGATGGCCCTGCCCGCGCCGTTCGACCACCTGATCCGCCACCACGCCCGTATCGGCCGGCCGCCCGACTGGAGCAGCGGCGACGAGTCCAAGGTCGTGCATCTGGTTGCGGTGCGCTACTGGCGGGAGCGCTACACCGATTGGCACAAGGCGCTCTGCGTGCTGCAGCGGACCGTCAACGGGGCCCTACGCGGCTACGCCGCCACCGGTCCGACTGCACCCGAGGAGCCGTGGCGGAACGCCCGCCTGCCGATCAGCCGCAGGCCGCGACCAGCTTCGCCAGCGCTGCACTCGATCCCTTGAGCGAGTAGGTCCGCGCCGGATAGGCGACCGTCTTGTCGCGGATGAGGAGGCTCGCTTCGCTCCTGAGCAGGTCGACCAGCTTGCCATTCGCCGGAGAAGTATGCCGTCAACTCCTGGAACATCATCGGCACGGTCAGGAGGCCGCCTCGCCGAGATAGCCGATCTCGATGCGGCAGAGATCGCCATCCTTCATGGTCGCCAGCCATTTGATGAAGTCGGGTTTGTCCTTGAAGCCGGCCTTGCGGCAGTCTTCCTCGGTCACCGCCTCGACGGTGATCGGGTCCATGCGGCCGATCGAGAGCACACCGACCTTGGTCTTGAGCGTGCCGCCCGGGCGCACCGTCGCCCGTTTCCAGCGACGGAACTGCACGGTGATCTCGCCGCGCTTGATGGCCTCGAGAACGTCTCGCTTGATCAGCATATGCCTGAATATCCCCTGCCGGCCGCCCCGGTGCCGCCCCCCCTGGTGAGCAACTTGGGCAAAAAGGCGGAACTGCTCAACGCCATCATGGCTTGTCCACAAGCAAGGGGGACAAGCATTTGGTGCGGGCGGTGGGACTCGAACCCACACGGGTATACACCCTCGGGATTTTAAGTCCCGTATGTCTACCATTCCATCACGCCCGCACGCGACACGCCGTTTCCCACAGATGTGGCAGAAACTCAAACGGTTACGGTGGCGGCGGGGGTGCGGGGGGCGTGACTTTGCTTCGGCTTTCCGGGCACGGGCGGTGGCGCTGGGCCTGGGACTGTCGGCAGATGGCGCCGTTCGGGGCGTCCGGGGGGTGGGAAAGCCTGACAGCGGGTGACAGGCGAAGCACTGTAACTGGGCCCTGCAACAAGGGAGCACAGCATGCAGTTCGTCGATCGCTATCCGATCATCGTCACCGAGGCCTTCGCCGGATGCCGGGACTTCTGGACCCGGCACCTCGGCTTTTCGGTCGTGTTCGAGAACGACTGGTTCGTCTACCTGCAGGCCGACGGCGCCAGCATCGCCTTCATGTCGCCGGCCCACCCGTCCTGGCCGCCGGGCCCGGAGCCCTACTTCGCTGGCACCAGCATGGAGCTGGAAGTGAAGGACGCCGAGGCCGCGCTGGCCGAGGTCCGCGCCTCGGGCCGGGAGCCCGACTATCCCCTGACCGACGAGCCGTTCGGCCAGCGCCGGTTCAGCCTCAGGGATCCCTCGGGGCTCTGGATCAACGTGGTGCAGCAGCTCTAGGGACCGGCGGCGGGGCCGACTGGCCCCGCGCAGTCCGTCAGTCGGTGGCGCCCGAGATCGGCGGCACGTAGGCGACGTCGAGGTCCCAGGGGAAGAAGATCCAGGTGTCCTGGCTGACTTCGGTGATGAACGTGTCGACCATCTCGCGGCCCTTGGGCTTGGCGTAGACGGTGGCGAAATGCGCCCCCGGCAGCAGGTCGCGGACGACCCGCGCGGTGGCGCCGGTGTCGACCAGGTCGTCGACGATCAGGATCTTGCCGCCGTTCCGGGCCTTCTCGAGCAGTTCCCCGGTGATCGGCTTCAGCACCTTGATGCCGCCCTGGTTCTGGTGGTCGTAGCTCTTGACGGCGACGCTCTCGACCACGCGGATGTTGAGTTCGCGCGCCACGATCGCCGCCGGCACGAGCCCGCCGCGGGTGATGGCCACCAGCGCGTCGAACGGACCGAGCGACTGCAGGCGCCAGGCCAGGGCCCGGCTGTCGCGATGGAACTGGTCCCACGTCACGGGAAAGGATTTCTGCTGGCTAGTCACTTCATTCTCCTGTCGCGGCACCGCCGCTGCGATTGGTTGCGGGCGGCTGGCCCGGAATTGCTAGTAGAGCTGCTCGATGTCGGTCGGCAGCCCGGCGGCGCGATGCGCCTCGGCGACCATCTGGCGCACCCGTCCCGCCGCCTCGGCGAGGCGCGCCTCGTCGGTGGACCGGAGCACCAGCTCGGTCATCGCCGAGGTCTTCCCCATCTGCGGATAGCTGCCCATCCTCACGTCGGGAAACTCGGCCTGGATGGCGCCGAACGGCCCGCCGATCGTGCCCTCGCCGACAAGGCAGCGGATGGTGACGGAGCTGACCTTGCGGCCGCCCTGGAGCGTCGGGGCGATGGCCTCGAGCATGGCCTGCATGATCCTGGGCACACCGGCCATCACATGGACGTTGCCGATGCGGAAGCCCGGCGCCGCGCTGACCGAATTGACGATCAGCGACGCGCCCTCGGGAATGCGCGCCATGCGCAGCCGCGCCTCGTTGACCTCGGTGCCGGTCTGCTGCCAGCGCTCCTCGAGCATGGCGCGCGCCTCGGCGTTGATGGGCAGCGCCACGCCGAACGCCCTGGCGATGGCGTCGGCAGTGATGTCGTCATGGGTCGGACCGATGCCGCCGGTGGTGAACACGTAGGTGTAGCGCGCCCGCACCGCGTTCACGGCGGCGACGATCTCGGCCTCGATGTCGGGCACCACCCGCACCTCGCTGAGCTCGATGCCCAGATCGGTGCAGAAATCGGCAGTCGTGCCGATGTTCACATCCTTGGTCCTTCCGGACAGGATTTCATCGCCGATGACGACCAGGGCTGCGGTGACGGGTTGCTCTGACGGCATGGAAGCCCCGAAAATGCGAGGCACAATGCATTGCCCCACCCGAGCCCGGAGCGTCAAGCAATCCGGCCCGAATGCCACAGCATAGCTGACCTGTGGAGCGCTCTTTTCTAATCGGCGGCGAACGCCTACCTTCAGGGATCGAACGGAGTTCCCGATGATCACCTATGTCGATGCCGACACCAAGACCCGCCGCACGCAGGGCGTGATCCCGCTGCATGGCGAGACCGGGTTCGCCGGCATGCGCAAGGCGGGCCGGCTCACCGCCGAAGCCCTCGATCTCCTCGTCGACGCCGTGCAGCCCGGCGTCACCACCGCCGCGCTCGACCGGCTGGCCTACGAGTTCGCCGCCGACCACGGGGCGATCCCGGCGACCCTGTTCTACAAGGGCTACCGCCATTCCATCTGCACCTCGATCAACCACGTCGTCTGCCACGGCATCCCCGAGGAGCGGCCGCTGCGCGAGGGCGACATCGTCAACATCGACCTGACCCTGATCGTCGACGGCTGGTACGGCGACAGCTCCCGGATGTACCCGGTGGGCGAGATCAGCCGGAAGGCCGAGCGGCTGATCGAGGTGACCTATGCCGGGCTCGAGGCCGGCATCGCCGCCGCCCGGGCCGGCAACACCACCGGGGACATCGGCGCCGCCATCCAGACGCTGGCCGAGGCCGAGCGGATGAGCGTGGTGCGCGACTTCGTCGGCCACGGCGTCGGGCAGCTGTTCCATGACGAGCCCAACATCATGCATTTCGGCGTGCCCGGGACGGGCGTGCTGCTGAAGCCGGGGATGATCTTCACCATCGAGCCGATGATCAACCTGGGCCGGCCGCACGTCAAAATCCTCGGCGACGGCTGGACCGCGGTGACGCGGGACCGCACGCTCTCGGCCCAGGCGGAGCACTCGATCGGCATCACCGAGACCGGGGTCGAGATCTTCACGCAATCGCCGCGGGGCCTGTTCAACCCGCTCGAAGCCCGGCGCTAGCCGATGGCACGGGGGGCAAAGCCAGCGCCGGAGGGCCTCGGCGAGATTGCGGCTCCCCCCGACCTCAAGAGCGGCCACCGCGAGCGGGCCCGGCAGCGCTTCCTGCGCATCGGCGAAGAGGCGCTCGACGATTCCGAGCTGCTCGAGCTGATCCTGTTCCTCGCCATCCCCCGCGTCGACACCAAGATGCTGGCCAAGGAGCTGCTGGCGCGGTTCGGCACCTACTCGGCAGTGCTCGGGGCGGAGCCGGGCCGGCTCACCGAAATCAAGGGGATCAACGAATCGAGCGCGATCAACCTCAAGATCGTGCAGGCGGCGGCCCAGCGCTTTGCCCGGCACCGCGTGGATCGCGACCTGCCGATCCTCGGTTCATGGTCGGCCCTGCTCGAGTACTGCACGGCCCAGATGGCCTTCAACAACGTCGAGCAGTTCCGCATCCTGTTCCTCGACAAGAAGAACCGGCTGATCGCCGACGAAGTGCAGCAGACCGGCACGGTGGACCATACGCCCGTGTACCCGCGCGAGGTGATCAAGCGCACGCTGGAACTCTCGGCCACGGCGCTGATCCTCGTCCACAACCACCCCTCGGGCGACCCCTCGCCCTCCTCCGCCGACGTGCAGATGACGCGCCAGATCAACGACGTCGCCCGCCCGCTCGGCATCACGGTCCACGACCACATCATCATCGGCAAGGCCGGCCATGTCTCGATGCGCGGGATGAAACTGATCTAGCGGCCGGCAGCGCCACTTCAGGCTTCCGCCTCATCCCGTTGCGCGGGCTGGAAAACTCTTGCCCGCCCGGGGCAAGGCTTGGGCAGCCTTTCCTTGTTGGCGCCCAGATTTGGTCGCCGGTTCGTTCCTAATCGGCTACGGGTTTGCCACAATGCGGCCGCGGCGGTTTGCGCCGCGACCAGAAACGAGTGGTTATCATGATGAATACTGCACGACGCCTGGCCGCCTTCGCAGGTGCCGCCATCGTCGCAACCCTTATGGGCACCGCATCCGCCTTCGCAGTCGACGGCCCGCTGGTGACGGCGGACTGGCTGTCCGAAAACCTTTCCGACCCCAATGTCCGCGTCTTTGAAGTCAGCGTCGACCCGGGTCTGTACGAGCGCGGCCACATCCCCGGCGCCATCAACCTCAACTGGCACAGCGACCTGGTCGACACCGTGCGCCGCGACATCATCAGCCGCGAGAACTTCGAGGCCCTGCTGCAGAAGTCGGGCGTCGATGCCGACGACACGATCGTCCTTTACGGCGACAACAACAACTGGTTCGCCGCCTGGGGCGCCTGGGTGTTCGACCTCTACGGCATCAGCGACGTGAAGCTGCTCGACGGCGGCCGCAAGCTGTGGGAGGCCCGGGGCCTGCCGCAGGACACCGCCCTGCCCGAGTACGCCGCCTCCGACATCACGCTGGCCGACGAAATCCGCCCGCTGCGCGCCCGCCTCGTCGACGTGCTCGCGGTGGTCGAAGGCACCACCAAGGCCTCGCTGATCGATATCCGCGGCCCCAAGGAATACAGCGGCGAAATCTTCGCGCCCGAGGGCGTGCAGGAGCTTTCGGTGCGCGCCGGCCACATCCCGGGCGCCGTGAACGTGCCGTGGGGCACGATCGTCAACGAGGACGGCACCTTCAAGTCGGCCGACGAAATCCGCGCGATCTACGCCGAAAAGGGCGTCGACGGTTCGCAGCCGATCATCACCTACTGCCGCATCGGCGAGCGTTCGAGCCACACCTGGTTCGCCCTCTCCCGCATCCTCGGCTACGAGGTGAAGAACTACGACGGCTCGTGGACCGAGTACGGCAACTCCGTCGGCGTGCCGATCAGCAACCCCTCGGGCACCGTCTGGGGCAACACCTGATCCAATAGCGATCCATCGGCAACAACAATGGCGGGCCCTCGTGGCCCGCCAGACTGATTCCAGAGACAATGTCGCTTCCAGCCAGACTTATCCCCGCCGCCATCGTCGCCGCGCTGCTCGCCGCAGGCTACGCAGGGCTCCAATCCATGGGGCCGGAAGGCCGCGCGCTGACCTTCGCGCTCGTCGCCGGCATCGGCTTCGGCGTGGTGCTGCAGCGCAGCCGCTTCTGCTTTTACTGCAACCTGCGCGACCTCGTCGAAAAGCGCCAGCCGATGGGCGTCCTCGCCATCCTCGTGGCGCTGGCCGTCGGCGCCATCGGCTACACCACGATCTTCGGCGCCTGGCTGCCGACCCCCTCGCCCGAACGGCTGCCGCCGACCGCCCATATCGGCCCGGTCAGCGTCGTCCTCGCCGGCGCGAGCTTCGTCTTCGGCCTCGGCATGGCGATTTCCGGATCGTGCCTGTCGGCCCACCTCTACCGGCTGGGAGAGGGCTCGGCCGTCTCGCCCTTCGCCATCGTCGGCGCGCTGCTCGGATTCTGCGCGGGCTTTGCCACCTGGAACCCGCTGTTCGACCTCGCCACCTCGAGCGCGGTCGTCGTCTGGCTGCCGCACCATCTCGGCTATACCGGCAGCCTGCTCGTCACGCTGGCGCTGATCGCCGGCCTTGCGGCGCTGACCATCTGGTACGGCCGCAACGGCGCGGCTGCGCCCGTCGCACCGGCGCCGCTGACGCTGCGCGGCATCGCGACGACGCTGTTCGTCAACCGCTGGAGCGGCATCGCCGGGGGCATCCTCGTCGGCCTGATCGGAACGCTCTACTACTTCCGCGTCGCGCCGCTCGGGGTGACGGCGGAGCTGGGCAGCATCGCCCGCACCACCGGGGTCGCGCTCGATATCGTGCCCGACCGGCTCTACGGGCTCGACCTGCTGCGCGGCTGCGCCACCGTGGTCAAGGAAGCGCTGCTCTCCAACAACGGCGTCTTCGTCATGGGCCTCGTCGGCGGCGCCTTCGCCGCGGCGCTGGTCGCCGGCCAGTTCACGCCCCGCCTGCCGAACTGGACGGACGTGGCGCGCGGGCTGGGCGGCGGACTGCTGCTCGGTTGGGGCGCGATGACGGCGCTCGGCTGCACCGTGGGCGTGCTGCTCTCGGGCATCCAGGCGGGCGCGCTGTCGGGCTGGGTGTTCCTCGTCTTCTGCGCAGCCGGGGCGATCGTCGGCATGCCGCTGATGCGGCGCGTCGGCCAGCCCCGCGCGGTCGCCGCGTGAGGCGGCCTCAGCCGAACTGCTGCAGCACCGGGAAGGTTTCGAGGAACCAGTAGGAGATGCGGGTGAACTGCCCGGTGAGGAACAGCACGCCCGTCACCACCAGCAGGCCGCCCATGACCTTCTCGACCACGCCCAGGTGCTTCTTGAAGTCCGAGAAGAAGCTGAGGAACGGGCCGATGGCGATGCCGGCCAGCAGGAACGGCACGCCGAGCCCGAGCGAATAGAGCCCGAGCAGCGCCGCCCCGTCCATGGCGGTCTGCTGCTGGGCCGCGAGCGCGAGGATCGAGGCCAGCACCGGCCCGATGCAGGGCGTCCATCCGATGGCGAAGGCGAGCCCCAGCAGGAACCCGCCGAGAGGGCCGCTGGCGACGCCGGGACCGCTGTGGCGCAACTGCCGGTCGAGCAGCCCGATGCGGTAGACCCCGAGGAAGTGCAGTCCCATCGCGATGATGAAGATGCCGGCCAGCGGCATCAGCAGCGGCAGCGCCTGCCGGAAGGCCTGCCCCAGCGCGGTCGCGGTGATGCCGAACAGGATGAAGACGACGGAAAAGCCCGCGATGAAGAAGAGCGAGGTGAAGACCGACTTCCGCCACAGCGTGCCGGCCGTCGCGCCATCGGCGCGCAACTGGTCGAAGCTCGCTCCGCTCATGTAGGTGAGGTAGGGCGGCACCAGCGGAAGCACGCACGGGCTGAGAAAGCTCAGCACCCCTGCCCCGAATACAAGCCAAAGCGAAATCTGATCCATTGCGCGCGAATTCATATCGAGTTTGCCGGGGAAGGCAATGTGACGGGGTGGCACTCGCCGGGTTGTGAAGCCGGGAGCCGCTGCCGCGCCGGCTTCCTCGGCCCACTGCTTTCGCAAGGGATGACAGCGCGGGTGGAGCGCTGTATCAGCCACCTGTCTGTCGCCTGCCTGCCGCTTGCGGTACGTTATAATCGACAAAACTGACGAGCTCGCCATGTCCCGCCCGATCCGCATCGCCCCGTCCATCCTCTCGGCCGATTTCACGCGACTCGGCGACGAGATCCGCGCCATTGACGCGGGCGGCGCCGACTACATCCATGTCGATGTGATGGACGGGCACTTCGTCCCCAACATCACCATCGGACCGCTCGTCGTCTCGGCCATCCGCCCGCTCACCCGCAAGGTGGTCGACGTGCACCTGATGATCGCCCCCGCCGACCCCTACATCGCGGCCTTCGCCAGGGCCGGCGCCGACTCGATCACCGTGCACGTGGAGGCGGGCCCACACCTGCACCGGTCGCTGCAGGCCATCCGCGCCGAGGGCAAGCGCGCCGGCGTCGCCATCAACCCGGCGACGCCCGTCTGCGCCATCGAGCACGTGATCGGCGACGTCGACCTCGTGCTGGTGATGAGCGTGAACCCCGGTTTCGGCGGCCAGAAGTTCATCCCCGAGAGCCTGAACAAGCTGCGCCAGGCCCGGGCCCTGATCGGTGGACGACCCATCGACCTGCAGGTCGACGGCGGCGTCTCCGTCGAGAACAGCCGCGCCCTCGCCGAGGCCGGCGCCGACCTCTATGTCGCTGGCACGTCAGTGTTTTCCGGCAACGACCCGAGCACCTACGCGGGCCGCATCGCCGCTATCCGCAACGCCGCCACCACCATAACTGCGTAACTAATCCGTTACGCGAACAACGAGCCATAACGCCATGATCCCGCGCTATTCCCGCCCCGAGATGGTCTCCGTCTGGTCGCCCGAAACCCGCTTCCGGATCTGGTTCGAGATCGAGGCGCACGCCACCACCAAGCTGGCCGACCTCGGCGTCGTGCCGCGTGAGGCGGCGGACACCATCTGGGCCAAGGGCAAGGACGCGAGCTTCGACGTCGACCGCATCGACGAGATCGAGCGGACGACCAAGCACGACGTGATCGCCTTCCTCACCCATGTCTCGGAGATCGTGGGCCCCGAGGCCCGCTTCCTGCACCAGGGCATGACCTCGTCGGACGTGCTCGACACCTGCCTCGCGGTGCAGCTGGCGCGCGCCTCCGACATCCTGCTCGCCGACATCGACCGGCTGCTCGCCGCCATCAGGAAGCGCGCCAAGGAGCACAAGTACGCCATCACCATCGGCCGCAGCCACGGCATCCATGCCGAGCCGACCACCTTCGGGATCAAGCTCGCCGAGGCTTATGCCGAGTTCGCCCGCAACCGGGACCGGCTGGTCGCGGCCCGCGCCGAGGTCGCCACCTGCGCGATTTCGGGCGCCATCGGAACGTTCGCCAACATCGACCCGCGCGTCGAGGCCTATGTCGCCGAGCAGATGGGCCTCACGGTCGAACCGATCTCGACCCAGGTGATCCCGCGCGACCGGCACGCCATGTTCTTTGCGACGCTCGGCGTCATCGCCTCCTCGATCGAGCGCGTGGCGACCGAAATCCGCCATCTGCAGCGCACCGAGGTGCTGGAGGTCGAGGAGTACTTCTCGCCGGGCCAGAAGGGCTCGTCGGCCATGCCGCACAAGCGCAATCCGGTGCTGAGCGAGAACCTGACCGGGCTGGCCCGCATCGTGCGGGGCATGGTGACCCCGGCGCTCGAGAACGTCGCGCTGTGGCACGAGCGCGACATCTCGCACTCCTCGGTCGAGCGCATGATCGGGCCGGACGCGACCGTGACGCTGGATTTCGCGCTCAACCGGCTCGCCGGGCTGATCGAGAACCTGCTGGTCTATCCCGACAACATGAAGCGCAACCTCGACCTGCTCGGCGGGCTGCACAACTCGCAGCGCGTGCTGCTGGCGCTGACCCAGGCCGGCATGAGCCGCGAGGACGCCTACGCCGCCGTGCAGCGCAACGCCATGCAGGTCTGGCAGCACCGGGGCGACCGCGCCGGACTGTTCGCCCAGCTGCTGAAGGCCGATCCCGAGGTTTCGGCGAGGCTGTCGGCCGGCGACATCGACGCCATGTTCGACGATTTCTACCACCTCAAGCACGTCGACGCGCTGTTCGAGCGCGTCTTCGGGCAGGAACCCTAGCCGGGGGCCGCTCCGGGCGATCGCGGGGCGGGGATGCGGCTCAGCCGCTACTCGGCGAGCCGCTCGGAGTACTGCTTCATCGTTTTGCCGCAGAGTTCCTCGCAAGGGATGCCGTCGTTATCGCCGTCGCGCTCGACGTGGCCGCAGACGCGGAAATAGTAGTCCGCTTCGGCGCAACTGTTCATGCGGGTGCAGGCCGGCTTGCGATCGCAGCTTTGTGCCCATGCCGGCGATTGGCCAAGCCCGGCCGCGGCGACTATGACAAACAGCAACTTCTTCATGAGGCCCAGCGTAGATGAAACTTGCGGACGCCGAAATTCTCATTCTTCCCGGATTGGGAAACTCCGGACCGGGTCACTGGCAGCGCCGCTGGGCCGAGCGATTCTCGACGGGCCGGATCGTCGAGCAGGACGAATGGGACAACCCGGACATCCGCGACTGGACGGCGACGATCGTCGAGGCGGTCGAGATGGCCGAAAAGCCCGTCGTCGTGATCGCCCATTCGCTGGCCGTGTCGGCGCTGGTGCACGCCGCGCCGCGCTTGCCCAAGGGCAAGGTGAAGGGGGCGCTCCTCGTCTCGCCGCCCGACCACGAGGGCAAGGCCGTGCCGCGCGAGGCCCAGAGCTTCGCCAACGTGCCGCTCGATCCCCTGCCCTTCCCCTCGCTGCTGGTCGTTTCGAACAATGACGAGCTGGTCTCGCTGGAACGGGCCGCGCAGATGGCGTCGGCCTGGGGTTCGGAACTGCACTTCGCCGGCGAGGCCGGCCACATCAACCTGGCGTCCGGACACGGGCCCTGGCCCGAGGGCCTGCTGATGTTCACCCGCCTGATGCAGCGGATCTGAAACCGGCTCTTTCCACGAAGCTGCGCCGGGGGCGAAAACCCTTCCGCGAGGCGGTGCCTACTTTAGCAGCAGAAGCCTAGCCCTCGACATGGTTTGGGGCTTACATGCCCCACTTTGCGAGGGGTAACCAGAGAGGCACCACCATGTCCGTCAACAGCAAGAATCCAGAAACCCAGGGCCTCCATGCCGGCTGGCGTTCGGATCCCGCCACCGGTGCGGTGGCCGTTCCGATCTACCAGACCACGTCGTACCAGTTCGAGGACAGCGAGCACGCTGCCGACCTGTTTGCGCTGAAGCGCCTGGGCAACATCTACACCCGCCTCGGCAACCCCACGACCGACGTGCTCGAAAAGCGCGTCGCGGCCCTCGAAGGCGGCGCCGCCGCCCTCGCCGTCGCGTCGGGCCAGGCCGCGACCGCCTACTCGGTGCAGAACCTCGCGGTGGTCGGCGACAACATCGTCGCCTCGACCGACCTCTATGGCGGCACCTACAACCTGTTCAAGAACACGCTGCGCGAGGCCGGCATCGAAGTCCGCTTCGTCGACCCGGCCGATCCGGAGAACTTCCGCCGCGCCACCGATGACAAGACCCGCGCCTACTATGCCGAGACGCTGCCCAACCCCAAGCTGGCCGTGCTGCGGATCGGCGAGATCGCCGCGATCGGGCGCGAGTTCGGCATCCCGCTGATCGTCGACAACACCGCCGCCCCGCTGACCGCCCGCCCGTTCGAGCACGGCGCCGCGGTGGTGGTCTATTCCTCGACCAAGTACCTGGGCGGGCACGGCAACTCGATCGGCGGCCTGATCGTCGACGGCGGCAATTTCGACTGGGCCGCCAAGCCCGAGCGCCAGCCGCTGCTCAACACGCCCGACCGGGCCTATCACGGCGCGGTCTGGGTCGAGGCGGCCAAGCCGCTGGGGCCGATCGCCTACATCCTCAAGGCCCGCACCACCCTGCTCCGCACCCATGGCGCGGCGCTCTCGCCGTTCAACGCGTTCCTCACCATCCAGGGCATCGAGACGCTGGCGCTTCGCGTCGACCGGCATTTCGAGAACGCCGCCAAGGTCGCCACCTGGCTGCAGCAGCGCCCCGAGGTCGTCTCGGTGACCTATCCGGGCCTGCAGAAGGGGGCGCAGCGCGAGGTCGCCGACAAGTACCTGACGCGCGGCTACGGCGCGCTGATCGGGTTCGAGCTGGCCAATGGCCGCGAGGCCGGCGCCCGCTTCATCGATGCGCTGCAGCTCTTCTACCACGCCGCCAATATCGGTGATGCGCGCTCGCTCGCCATCCACCCGGCGACCACGACGCACTCCCAGCTCACCCCCGCCGAGCAGCTCTCGGCCGGCGTGACGCCGGGCTACGTCCGCCTCGCCATCGGCATCGAGCACATCGACGACATCATCGCCGACCTCGACCAGGCGCTCAACGCCTCCGGCCGGCAGCCGGCCGCCGCCGAGTAACAAAAAGCCGTGGGAGCGGCACCCCGCTCCCACGGCCCCAAATTGCGGTATCGGGCCGGCTCAGCCCTCGGACAGCACCTGCTCGCGCGCCACGGCGACGAGCTCGGCCATCTTCTGCCGAATCATGTCGTCCGAAACCGAAGCGCCCTTGGCCTTCAGGTCGCTGGAAACCTTGCGGAACACGTCTTCGTCACCGGCTTCCTCGAAGTCGGAGGCCACCACCTCGGCGGCATACTGCCTGGCATGCTCCTCGCTGAGGCCCATGTGCTCCGCCGCCCACAGGCCCAGGAGCTTGTTGCGCCGCGCCTCGGCCTTGAAGCGCAGTTCGGAGTCGTGGGCGAACTTGGCTTCCTGGCCTTTTTCGCGATCGTTGAAACCCGACATGATTCTCTCCGCTTTCGGCCCGTTGGTGGGCGCCCTCGATTGGAACCGACATATGATGGCGACGCGCTCAAATCAACGGCCGGTGCAGCGGCATTTGCTCACCTGCGCGGCTTGAGCGCAGCCGGGCCGGTCGATCCCCGGCAGCCGAAAGAGCTTGCTTTTTGGTTCGGTTGTGGCGCATTAGGCCGCAATTCCCCCCACATGCGAGAGGCAGGGCTCATATGAACCGTCGCCGCAAGATCTATGACGGCAAGGCCAAGACCCTCTATGAGGGCCCGGAGCCGGGTACGCTGATCCAGTACTTCAAGGATGACGCGACCGCCGGCAATGGCGCCAGGCACGAGATCATCGACGGCAAGGGTGTCCTGAACAACCGGATCAGCGAGTACATCTTCACCAAGCTGAACGGCCTCGGCATTCCGACGCACTTCATCCGCCGGCTCAACATGCGCGAGCAGCTGATCAAGGAAGTGGAAATCATCCCGCTCGAGATCATCGTGCGTAACGTCGCAGCCGGCTCGCTGACCAAGCGCCTCGGGCTCGAACCCGGCACCCAGCTTCCGCGCTCGATCATCGAGTTCTGCTACAAGGACGATGCGCTCGGCGACCCGATGGTGTCCGAAGAGCACATCACCGCCTTCGGTTGGGCGACGCCCCAGGAACTCGACGACATCATGGCGCTCGCCATCCGCGTCAATGACTTCCTCACCGGCCTGTTCATGGGCGTCGGCATCCAGCTCGTCGACTTCAAGATCGAGTGCGGCCGGCTCTATGACGGCGACCTGATGCGCGTCGTGCTGGCTGACGAAATCAGCCCCGACAATTGCCGCCTGTGGGACATCAAGACCCGCAACAAGCTCGACAAGGACCGTTTCCGCGAGAATCTCGGCGGCCTCGTCGATGCCTACCGCGAAGTGGCGCAGCGCCTCGGAATCCTGGTGGAAACCGACAACGCGTTGACCACCGGTCCGCGACTCGTGCAATAGCCAGCGGCGGGGCCGCGGGCCCCGCTTCTTTCGGGAATTTCGATGAAAGCGCGCGTCACCGTCACGCTCAAGGCCGGCGTCCTCGACCCCCAGGGTCAGGCGATCCAGGGTTCGCTCAAGGGCCTCGGCTTCTCGGGCGTGGGCAACATTCGCCAGGGCAAGGTCTTCGATATCGACCTCGACGCGACCGATGCGGCGCAGGCCGAGGCCGACGTGCGCGCCATGTGCGACAAGCTGCTCGCGAACACGGTCATCGAGAACTACACGATCGAAATCGCGCCTTAACACTCACCGAGTAGGATGCTGGCCGCTCGAACACCTGAGCCAGCACCAAGCAAAGATCCCCCGATGCTCAAGACCGTCTCGCTGTCGATCGCTTTCTTCCTCGCGCTCGGGCTGCTCTTTGCCGCGTACGCGTCGGTGCCCGTCTGAGGCCTTCACCCTCCCGCTGAACGCGATGTGGTATTTCCGCCACTGAACGGCGTCGCCCGAACCAGGGCGTCGCCGGTATAGCCGCTTGGCCACCAAATCGCCGCAGCGCTGCATCACCCGGTGCCGTTAACCGTGCCGGTTCAGACTCCATTCAGCCTGACCGGTGCATTGGAGCCATGCGCGGGAAGAGGCTGCCTCGCCCGCGCAAATCGGCCTACAGACACGCACACCAGAGCGCCGCCGGCGCAGATACGACGTTCGAGATGATCAAGACCTTTTCCCTGTCCGCGCTGTTCTTCATGGCAATCGGCCTGCTCCTGTCCACGCATGCCGCACTGCCGTTCTGACGGCTGAGCCGGCCGCCTCGCGCGGGCCGGTTAACCACGCAGATTAAGACTAGATTCACCATTTCGACCCGCCGGGTCGCGGAGTGGCTAGGTTGACGGCTGCGGCCCGGAGCTTCGCCATGACTACAGAACCCGCCCATTCCCGCCTCGACTGGGTCGACGCCGCCAAGGGCCTGTCGATCATCCTCGTGGTGATGATGCACTCGGCCTACGGCGTGGGCGAGGACATGGGCGGCGTGGGTGTGCTGCACTATGTCATCGGCTGGGCGACCCCGTTCCGGATGCCGGAGTTCTTCCTGATCTCGGGCCTGTTCCTCGGGGCCGTCATCGCCCGCCCCTGGATGCACTATGCGGACCGCCGCATCGTCCACTACCTCTACTTCTACCTGCTCTGGGCGGCGCTGCAGATCGCCTTCAAGGTCGGCCTCGGGACCGGCGATGTCGGCGGCGCGCTGAGCCAGATGGCCGGGGCGGTGGTCGAGCCCTACGGCGTGCTGTGGTTCATCTACATGCTGGCGGTCTACTCGCTGGTGGTGAAGCTCCTGCACACGCTGCGCATCCCGCACTGGGCGGCGCTGGCGGCCGGCGTGGCGCTGCAGGTCTGGCAGGCGAGGACGGGGATCGGGCTCGTCGACCACTTCGCCATGTACTTCGTCTATTTCTATGCCGGCTACGCCTTCGCGCCGCAGATCTTCCGCATCGTCGAATCGGCCGGGCGGCATGTGCTCCCCGCCGTTGCGGCGCTCGCCTGCTATGCGGTGCTCGAGGGCGTGCTGGTCTTCGCGGGCGGCTCGCAGGTGCATCCGCGGGGCATGACCATGGGCTATGCCGCGCTGCCCTTCGTCCACCTCGCGCTCGGCTTTGCCGGCTCGCTGTTCGTCTGCCTGACGGCAGCGCTGCTGGTGCGGCAGCCGCGCATGGACTGGCTGCGCTGGCTGGGCGAGCACTCGATCGTCGTCTACCTCAGCTTCTCGATCCCGATGGCGGCGAGCCGGATGCTCATCCTCAAGACCGGCGCCATCACCGATGTGAGCATCGTCTCGATCGCCGTCATGAGCATCGCGCTGGTTTCGCCGCTCGTCCTCTACTGGCTCATCGAGCGGACGGGCCATGGCCGCTTCCTGTTCGAGCGCCCCGCCTGGGCCCACATCCCCGGAACGCCCGGCAGCCGCCGCCACGCCGGCGCGACGGCCGTGCCCGCCGAGTGAGCGCAGTCACCAGCCTTTGAGGGGCGGGCGCGATCTCGCGCTTGCATTTGCCGCCAAGACTCACCAAAGGATCGGCATTCCGCCCGTGGAGTTGCCGATGAAAGCCGCCGTTGTCGTGTTCCCCGGTCTCAACCGCGATCGCGACATGATCGCTGCGCTGACCAAGATCGGCGGCCAGCCCCCTGCGCTCGTCTGGCACAAGGATGCCGAGGTCCCCAAGGTGGACCTCATCGTCATCCCGGGCGGCTTCTCCTATGGCGACTACCTGCGCGTCGGCGCCATCGCGGCGCGCTCCCCGGTCATGCAGACCATCCGCGAACGCGCCGCCCAGGGCGTGAAGGTGATGGGCGTCTGCAACGGCTTCCAGATCCTCAGCGAAGCCGGCCTCGTGCCGGGCGTGCTGATGCGCAATGCCTCGCTCAAGTTCGTCTGCCGCGAGGTCAAGCTGTCGGTCGAGAACGCCGCGACGGCGTTCACCCGCGGCTACGCGCAGGGCCAGATCATCCGCTGCCCCGTCGCCCATCATGACGGCAACTACTTTGCCGACGCCGAGACGCTGCGGGCCATCGAGGGGAACGGACAGGTCGCCTTCCGCTATGCCGAGGGGACCAACCCGAACGGCTCGGTGCACGACATCGCCGGCGTGTTCAACGCCGAAAAGAACGTGCTCGGCCTGATGCCGCACCCCGAGAACCTGATCGAGTCCGCGCATGGCGGCACCGACGGGCGGGCCTTGTTCGCGACGCTCCTGGCTGCATAATCGCTTCGGTGCCCATCGGGCCGACCGCACCTGCGGGCCGGCCCGGCCGGGACGTCGTCGTCAGTGGTGGGATTTGCCTTGCGGAACTTGCTCGCCTGGGCCGGCATTCTCGTCGGCTGCATCGGACTGGCCCTCGACTTCTGGGTCATCCTGCCCTCGTCCATGACCGCGGGAGCCGGCAACCCGGTCGCCCGGTCGCTGGCTGGAACGCTGGTCTATTTCTGGACCTTCTTCACCCACCTGACCAACCTGTGGCTCGTGCTGACCTATGCCGCCGTGCTCGGCGCGGGCTGGCTCGCCTGGTTCCGCCGCCCCGTCGCGATGGCCTCGGCCGCCGCGTTCATCACGCTGGTGATGCTCTACTACCACTTCATGCTCGCACCGACCCTGCGGATGGAGGGGGCGCTGCTCGTCGCGACGGTGCTGCTGCACTACGTGGCCCCCCTGCTCTATCTCGGCTGGTGGGTGCTGTTCGCCCCGCACGGGACGCTGCGGCTCGGCCAGATCCCGCTGATGCTGCTGCCGGGCATCGGCTATGTGGCCTGGGTGCTGCTGCGCGGCGCGGTGGTGCACGAGTATCCCTATGACATCCTCGACGCGGGCAAGTTCGGCTATGGCGGCGTGGCGATCGGAGTGGCGATCCTGCTGGTGGCGGTGGTGATCTTCGCGCTGGTGCTGGTTGCCGCCGACCGGCTGCTGGCGCGGCGGCGCAGCCCGGCCTGAGACGGTACCGCTTGCTTATGACAGCCGCCCGTACTTAGCTCGCCGGCGATCCGAGGCGGCAGGAACATCGATGGCCTTTCACTGGTCCCTCGAGGACGACGACGTCGGGGCGGGCTTCCTCCGCATCGCGCGCGAACAGATCGCCAGGGCCATGGCCGGGGCCGAGAACGGGCAGGAGCCGGCGGAGCGCCGGATTCACGAGGCGCGCCGCCGCTGCAAGAAGCTGCGCGCCCTGTTCCGCATCGTGCGTCCCGATTTCAGCGCGTGGCAGAGCGAGAACGCGTTCGTCCGCGATGCGGCGCGCGGCCTGTCGCAGGCGCGCGACCTGCAGGTGGCCCGCAACACGCTGGCCGAGCTGATGGACCGGCCGCAGGACGCAGCGGCGAGCGGACCGGACGACCCGGCTGCCCCGGCGACGCAGGACGAGGCCCTGCGCCGCTTTGCGGGCCGGATGCGCGAACTGCAGGCCCGCACCACCAGCTGGAAGGTCGAGGACATCGGCCTCGAAACGCTGTCGAAGGGCCTGAAGCAGACATACCGGGCGGCCCGCCGCAACCGTCGCATCGCCGAGCGGCGCGGCACCGACGAGGCCTTCCACGACTGGCGCAAGTTCGCCAAGTACCACTGGAACCAGCTCGGCCTGCTGGAGCAATGCGCCCCGGACGTGCTGCCCCCGGCGCGCCACGCGGCCGGCGAACTGGCCGAGATGCTGGGCCTCCACCACGACCTCGCCATCCTCGAGGCCATGCTGGCGAGCGGCGCGGACGACCTCGCCGCCGGGCTGGACCAGGGGCTGGTCGCGGGCGCCATCGCCCGCCGCCGCGCCGAACTCGAGGACCGCATCAGGAACCTCGGCCAGCAGGTCTTCGCCGAGCGCCCCAAAGCCCTCAAGGCGCGCTTCGATGCCTACCTCGCGAACTGGACCGAAGCGGAGAAGGCCGGATAGATGGCAACCGAGATCGAGCGCAAGTTCCTCGTCGCCGGTGACGGCTGGCGGCCGCACGTCACGTCGGACGCGATGCTGCGGCAGGGCTATCTCAGCCCGTGGGGGGCTCCGGTGACGGTGCGGGTGCGCAGCATCGACGACCGGCAGGGCTTCATCACCCTCAAGAGCGGCGGCGCGACCGTCTCCCGCAGCGAGTTCGAGTACGAGGTGCCGGTCGCCGACGCCCGGGAGCTGCTCGGACTGAGTCGCGGCACCCTGGTCGAGAAAATCCGGCACAGCCTCGACCTGCCCGGTGGCGAGTGGGTGGTCGACGAGTTCATCGGCCGCCATGCGGGCCTGCTGCTGGCGGAGGTGGAGCTCGAGGCCGCCGACGCCGCCCTCGACCTGCCCGACTGGCTCGGGGAGGAAGTGACCGGCAATCCGCAGTACTACAATTCCACGCTGGCCATGCTCGTCGGTGGTGAAATCTGACCCGTTTGCGGTGTTATCCCGGCTGCGTATTGGGTATAGCGGTCACCAGCTGAGCAAGGCCGGAATCGCATGACCTTCAACAACCACGTCGCCATCACTCCCGAGCTCGTCGCCGACCACGGGCTGAAGCTCGACGAGTACCAGAAGATCCTCCAGCTGATCGGACGGGCGCCGACCTATACCGAGCTCGGCATCTTCTCGGCGATGTGGAACGAGCACTGCTCGTACAAGAGCTCCAAGAAGTGGCTGCGCACCCTGCCGACCACCGGCCAGCTGGTGATCCAGGGCCCGGGCGAAAATGCCGGCGTCGTCGATATCGGCGACGGACAGGCGGTGGTCTTCAAGATGGAGTCACACAACCACCCCAGCTACATCGAGCCCTACCAGGGCGCGGCGACGGGCGTGGGCGGCATCCTGCGCGACGTGTTCACGATGGGTGCGCGGCCGGTGGCGGCGATGAACGCGCTGCGCTTCGGCGCGCCCGAGCATGAAAAGACGAGGCACCTCGTCGCGGGCGTGGTAGCCGGCGTCGGCGGCTACGGCAACTCCTTCGGCGTCCCCACCGTGGGCGGCGAGGTCGAGTTCGACGAGCGCTACAACGGCAACATCCTCGTCAACGCCTTCGCGGCCGGCCTCGCCGACACCGACAAGATCTTCTATTCGAAGGCGGAGGGCGTCGGCCTGCCCGTCGTCTATCTCGGCGCCAAGACCGGCCGCGACGGCGTCGGCGGCGCCACCATGGCCTCGGCCGAGTTCGGCGACGACATCGAGGAGAAGCGCCCGACCGTGCAGGTCGGCGACCCCTTCACCGAGAAGCGCCTGCTCGAGGCCTGCCTCGAGCTGATGGCGACCGGCGCGGTGATCGCCATCCAGGACATGGGCGCGGCGGGGCTGACCTGCTCGGCCGTCGAGATGGGGGCCAAGGGCGACCTCGGCATCGAGCTCAACCTCGACAACGTCCCAGTCCGCGAGGACGCGATGACGCCCTACGAGATGATGCTGAGTGAAAGCCAGGAGCGCATGCTCATGGTGCTGCATCCGGAGAAGGAAGCCGAGGCGCGCGCCGTCTTCGAGAAGTGGGAGCTCGATTTCGCGACCGTCGGCAAGACCACCGACGACCTGCGCTTCCGGGTGCTCTGGCAGGGCGAGGAAGTCGCCAACCTGCCGATCAAGGACCTGGGCGACGAGGCCCCCGAGTACGACCGTCCGTGGGTGGTCCCGACCGTCCCGGCCCCGCTTGCCGCCGACGACATTCCGCAGATGGATATCGCCGACGCCCTGCTGCGGCTGCTGGGTTCGCCCGCCCTCTCCTCGCGCCGCTGGGTCTACGAGCAGTACGACACGCTGATCCAGGGCAACTCGCTGCAGCGCCCGGGCGGCGATGCCGGCGTGATCCGCGTCGAAGGCCATCCAACCAAGGCGCTGGCCTTCTCGTCCGACGTGACGCCGCGCTACTGCGAGGCGGACGCCTACGAGGGCGGCAAGCAGGCCGTGGCCGAATGCTGGCGCAACCTCACGGCGACCGGCGCCGACCCGCTGGCCGCCACCGACAACCTCAATTTCGGCAACCCCGAGCGGCCGGAGATCATGGGTCAGCTGGTCCATGCCATCAAAGGCATCGGCGACGCCTGCCGGGCCCTGGGCTTCCCGATCGTTTCGGGGAACGTGTCGCTCTACAACGAAACCAACGGCCGCGGCATCCTGCCGACCCCGACCATCGGCGGCGTCGGCCTGATCCCCGACTGGAGCCGGATGGCCCGCGCCGGCTTCGCCGGCGAAGGCGAGGCGATCGTCCTGTTCGGCGCGCCCGACTGGTGGGGCACGCACCTGGGCCAGTCGATCTACCTGCGCGACCTCTTCGGCCGCCGCGACGGCACCCCGCCGCCGGTCGACCTCGAGCATGAGAGGAAGGTCGGCGATCTCGTGCGCATCCTGATCCGCGACGGCATGGCGACCGCCGTGCACGACCTGTCGGATGGCGGCCTCGCGATCGGCCTCGCCGAGATGGCCATGGCCGGCGGCATCGGCGCGACCATCAACCAGCTCGACGGCGGCGACCCGATCCCGCTGTTCTTCGGCGAGGACCAGGGCCGCTACCTCGTCACCATGACGCGCGAAAACCTCGATAAGTTCTACGAGGAAGTCTATCCCTATGCCGGCGTCTTCGCCCCGTGGATCGGGACGACCGGGGGCACCGCGCTGAAGCTGGGTGAAGCGCGGCCGGTCGAGGTGAGCGAACTGCGGGCCGCGCACGAAGGCTGGTTCCCGGAGTTCATGGCGGGCGAAGTCATCGACTGACCTCGCCCGGTCGCGGGGGAGGACGACGTGCCCTGCTCCCGAATCCGTGAGCGGGTATAACACTTCGTGCCCGGAGTGCTTATATTGGGCGTATTCCAAACACGGAGAGCATCATGACGACCACAACGGAGCGTGCGGTTCTGGCTGGTGGGTGCTTCTGGGGCGCGCAGGAGCTGCTGCGCCACAAGGACGGGATCATCTCGACGCGCGTCGGCTATTCCGGCGACGACGGCTTCCCCAACGCCACCTATCGCAGCCACGGCGACCATGCCGAGGCGGTCGAGATCATCTTCGATCCGGACCGGATCAGCTATCGCGACATCCTCGAGTTCTTCTTCCAGATCCACGATCCGACGACCAGGAACCGGCAGGGCAACGACGTCGGCCGCGCCTACCGCTCCGCCATCTTCTACGAGAACGACGAGCAGAAGGCCGTCGCCGAGGAGACGATCCGGGACGTCGACGCGTCCGGCCTGTGGCCGGGCAAGGTGGTGACCGAGTTGCAGCCGGTCGGCCCGTTCTGGGAGGCCGAGCCCGAGCACCAGGACTACCTGCAGCGCATCCCCAACGGCTACACCTGCCACTGGGTGAGGCCCGACTGGAAGCTGCCCAGGCGGCAGGCCGCGTAAGTCTCATGCGGGCGTCGGGAAACCGGCGCCCGCTTTCGTTGAAGCCCGGGCTCCCGCGTGCCATATCTCGGGCCTTGATTGTGACTCACGGGAGACCGCCATGGCCATGGCCGCGCATGAGATCGAAAAACGCATCCTCCAGGCGCTTCCCGACGCCAAGGTGGAAATCCGCGACCTCGCCGGCGATGGCGACCACTATGCGGCGACGGTCATCTCCGAGCAGTTCCGCGGCAAGACCCGCGTGCAGCAGCACCAGATGGTGAACGCGGCGTTCGGGGCCGACATGGGCACGGTGCTGCACTCGCTGGCATTGCAGACCAAGGCGCCGGATTGAGCGTCGTTGCCACGGCTACCCTCCCCCGCGGGGGGACAAGAATGAGAACCGTCCTCTTCGATGTCGATGGCGTGCTCGTCCATGGCTATCACGCCAAGCCTGAGAAGCAGGTGAAGTGGGACGCGACCATGCTTGCCGATCTCGGCGTCGATCCCGAGCGCTTCCGCACCGAGTTCATCTTCGACATCTTCATCAAGAAGGTGGTCGTGGGGCAGATGTCGCTGCTCGAGGCGCTCGACCGGTCGCTGCCGCGCCTCGGCTATCGCGGGCCGAGCATGGCGTTCGCGGGCTACTGGCTCAGCAAGGACAGCAACGTCAACCAGCCGCTGCTCGACGTGGTCGCACGGCTCCGGGCCCGCGGTGACGCCCGGCTGTTCATTGCCACCAACCAGGAGCACATGCGGGCCCAGTGGCTCTGGCAGCAGCTGAAGTTCGGCGAGCTGTTCGAGGACATCTTCCATTCGGCGCGCGTCGGCGCGAGGAAGCCGGACCGGCCCTATTTCGACTGGGTCGCCAACCGGATCGGTCCGCAGGCCGAGCCCCCGCTGTTCTTCGACGACAGCGAGGAGGTCATCAAGGCCGCCCGCGCCTATGGCTGGGAGGCCGTGCAGTACGACGAGCTCGAGAACGTCACCGGCCACGCCTGGATTGCGGAACGGCTGGGCTGACGCGCCTCCCGCCCGCGCGGCGAGCATCGTCAAATACCGATGAGTGGCCTCGACAGCGCCGCCATGCGGGACTATCTACGTCGTAACGCGCCGGCGCTCCTCCCCGGCGGCATGAAAGGCATTCACATGAGCGACATCAACGCCCGGATCGACGAGCAGGTGAAGAACAACGACGTGTTCCTGTTCATGAAGGGAACGCCGGACTTCCCGATGTGCGGCTTCTCCGGCCGCGTCGTCCAGATCCTCAGCTACCTCGGCGTCGACTACGGCAGCGCCAACGTGCTGGAAGACCAGGAGCTGCGCGAGGGCATCAAGGCCTACACCAACTGGCCGACCATTCCCCAGCTCTACGTCAAGGGCGAGTTCGTCGGCGGCGCCGACATCGTCACCGAGATGTTCCAGGCGGGCGAACTCCAGACGCACCTCGCCGATAAGGGCATCGCGGTCAAGCAGACCGCTTGAGCGCCAGCCTCTCCCGCGCAGTGACATCGGCCGCGTAGCGGAGCTCCCGCAGCGGCCGCACGTTTTTCGTGGCCTCCGCGTAGAGCGGGTGCGCCTTGTAGGCCGCCAGCGCGGCTTCGTCCGCGAACTCGGCATAGACCACCACGTCGACATCGTTCCCGATCTGGTCGACCTTGGCGTTGCGGCTGACTTCGAAGTGCTGCGCGTGCGGGATCTGCCCCAGGAGCTCGAGACCCTCGGCCACGGCATCGATGTTCTCGGGCCTGGCGGTGAAGAAGACGATGTGGCGGATCACGCTGGGACTCCTGTTTGCACCGTACATAATCGGTCGGCGCGGCCAATCAACCGGGACAGCGGCCGCAGCGATCACAATCGGTGATCGCAGCCATCAGGCGAAAGCGTTTCCGCGCCCGCCGCCGGCGGTGTAGGTACTGGTTTCCACACCCCTGCCGAGCTTCCCCAATATGTCTTCCATCGCCGTTTCCCGCCAATCGGTGGCCGTTCCGCTGCTCGCCCTGATCATCGGCGGCTGCATCATCGCCGCGGTGACCAACGGCATCCGCACCAGCTTCGGGCTGCTGACGCTGCCCCTGACGGCGGACCTGGGGGTCACGCGCGAGGCCTGGGGGATGGCGATGGCCATCCAGAACCTCGCCTGGGGCATCGCGCAGCCTTTCGTCGGCGGGCTCGCCGACAAGTACGGCACCGCCAGGGTGGTGGTCACCGGCCTCGTCGTCTATGCCCTCGGCCTCGCCCTCATGGTGGTGTCGCCCGACGGCACGATGCTCAACCTGTCGGCCGGCGTGATCACCGGCGTGGGCATCGCCACCTCCTCGTTCTCGATCGTGATGATCGCCTTCGGCCGCAGCGTGCCGCAGGAGAAGCGCTCGCTGGTGTTCGGCGTCGCGACGGCCGCGTCCTCGTTCGGCCAGTTCGCCTTCGCCCCGATCGGGCAGGCCTTCATCTCCGGCTTCGGCTGGCAGAGCGCGCTGCTCTATGCGGGCGCGCTGCTGCTGCTCATCATCCCGCTGGCCTATGTCCTGCGTGGCCGCACCGAGCGCTCGATCGGCCAGATCGAGATGCCGTTCGGCGAGGCGATGCGCCGGGCCTGGAGGCACGGTTCCTACCGGCTGCTGGTGATCGGCTTCTTCGTCTGCGGCTTCCACATCGCCTTCATCAACGTGCACATGCCCGCCTACCTCGTGCAGTGCGGGCTCTCGCCCGAGGTCGGCAGCTGGGCCATCGCGGTGATCGGGCTGTTCAACATCGTCGGCTCGCTGCTCTCGGGCTGGCTCGGCGGGCGCGTGCCCAAGCAGATCCTGCTGGCCACCATCTATTTCACGCGCGCCGTGGCGATCGCGCTCTTCGTCTTCCTGCCGGTGACCGAGCTCAGCGCCTTCATCTTTGCCGGCGTCATCGGCCTGCTGTGGCTATCGACGGTGCCCCCGACCGCCGGGCTCGTCACCCTGTTCTTCGGTCCGCGCTACATGGGGATGCTCTATGGCGTCGCCTTCTTCAGCCACCAGGTCGGCTCGTTCCTCGGCGTGTGGCTGGGCGGCGTGGTCTACGACCAGACCGGCTCGTACAGCCTCGTGTGGTACCTCGGCATCCTGCTCGGACTCGCCTCGGCGGCGGTCCACCTGCCGATCAGGGAACGGAGCGCGCCGTCCTTCCAGCCGAGGCCGGCGGCATAGCGGCGCCCTCTCGATAACATTATCCCCGAACGCATTGCCAAGGCCGGGCAGCGGGCGCATGTTTGCCGCCCTTCCCGGCCGCTCCTCCGGCCACACGAGCTTTTCAATGTCCGATTCCACCGTTGCCTCGCGGGATCTCTCCCGCGTCGAGTTCATCGCTCTTGTTGCCGCATTGATGGCACTGAACGCCCTGGCCATCGACATCATGCTCCCCGCCCTGCCCTACATGGGCGAAGCGCTGGGCATCACCCACGAGAACGAGCGCCAGCTGGTCGTGGGCGTCTACATGTTCGGCTTCGGCTTTGCGCAGCTGGCCTTCGGCCCGCTCACCGACCGCTTCGGCCGCCGTGGGCCATTGCTCGTGGGGCTCGGAATCTACCTGGTCTGCGCCTTCGCCGCGACCTTCGCACCGAACTTCGCGATCCTTCTCGCGCTGCGCTTCGTGCAGGGGCTCGGCGCCGCCGCGACGCGCGTGATCGCGACCGCCGTGGTGCGCGACAAGTTCTCGGGCCGCGAAATGGCCGAGGTCATGTCGCTGACCTTCATGGTGTTCATGGCCATCCCGATCCTCGCCCCCGGCATCGGCCAGGTGATCCTCCTCGCGGGACCCTGGCAGTACATCTTCCTGTTCATGACCGGGCTTGCCGGGGTGTTTGCGATCTGGGCCTTCTTCCGGCTGCCGGAGACGCTGCATCCCGAGTACCGCCGCCCCCTCAGCCTCGCCTCGATCGTCGACGGTTTCCGCATCGTCGTCACCAACCGGCAGGCGCTGTTCTACGGGCTCGCCGGCACGTTCCTCTTCGGCGCGATGTTCGGCTTCGTTTCCGCGAGCCAGCAGATCTTCGTCGAGATCTACGGCCTCGGGCCGTATTTCCCCGTGGCCTTCGCGGTGATGGCCGGCGCCATCGCGATCGCGCAGTTCGTCAACTCGCGGGTCGTGCGCACCTATGGCATGCGCCGCATCAGCCACACCGCCATCCTGATCTATGTCGTCTTCTCGGTGGTCTGGCTCGTGCTGGCGCTGATGGGGCCGATCCCCTTCCCGCTCTTTTTCGGGCTCTTCATCGTCATCCAGTGGATGTTCGGCTGGGCCGCATCGAACATGAACTCGCTGTCGATGGAGCCGCTGGGGGCCGTGGCGGGGACGGCCGCCTCGGTGTTCGGATTCACCCAGACGGTGGGCGGCGCGCTGATCGGCACCTACATCGGCCAGCACTATGACGGCACGCTGCTGCCCAATGCGGCCGGCTACGCCACCATGGGCGCCGCCGTGCTCATCTGCGTGCTGATCGCCGAAAGGGGCAGGCTGTTCGGCGTCAGCCCGCAATACGCGCAGACCGGGCGCTAGCAGCCGGTGGTGCCGTGGAATTCCACCACGGCACCGCAGGACCCTGGGCACGAGCCTGCCGAAACGCGACCTACTGCTTGCGGCCCACGAAGATCGTCCAGCCGAGCATCGGCCGGATGGTGCGCTGGTAGTACATCCAGTCGTCGCGGCTCTTCTTCAGCACCGCGGCGTGATCGGCGTGGTTGGGGTGCTCGCGGGCCCAGGTCAGGGTCGCATGCCGGTGGTGGCTCGCGTAGCGCTCGAAATCGGCGTCGGAAGCGCTGATCGTGGCCGAGACCTCGGCGCCGTGCCGCTCGACCACGGCGATCATCCCCACCGTGTCCGGCGGCAGGACCTCTCCCCGCGGGACGATCGGGGGATGGCGCAGCACCATGTCGCCGAGCACCATCGTGCCGCCCGGCTTGGTGGCCCGCTCCATCCACTCGAGCGCCTCGGCAGGTTCGCCGATGACGAAGGACGCCCCGAGGCAGAGCACGATGTCGTAGCGCTCCGGCTCGACGCGAAAATCCCTGACCGAGGCGTTGTGGAAGACGAGCCGGCCCTTTTCCGGCTGTCGCCGCCGCGCCACCTCGAGGAAGCGTGCGTTGACATCGATGCCGACGCCGTCGATGGCGTACTGATCCGCCCACTGGCGCATCAGCCAGGCCTTGCCGCAGCCGATATCCAGCACGCTCAGCCCGTCGCGGATATCGCAGTAGTCGCTCAGCAGGCGCAGTTTCCGGTCGGTGATCGGGTTCTGGATCTCGATGTCGCGCTCGGCGATCGCCCAGTAGTTGAGTTGGTCCACACCGCGCCTCCCCTCGACGGTTGAAACCTCGACTATACCGTAAACACTTCCCGGCGCAGCAGTTCCCAGCTTTCGCGGCTGGTCGCGAGCAGCAACCCGCCGGTCCGGTGCCGCGGCAGGTAGGGACTGCCGTCGAAGCGGGCCGCATAGGCCCCCGCCTCCTGCGAGATCAGCGTGCCGCCCAGGTGATCCCAGGGCATCAGCTTGTTGTAGCAGACGAAGTGGACATGGCCGGCCGCGAAGGTGCGGTACTCGTGGCCGGCGACCCGGTAGTTCGCCACCATGCGCACCCTGGCGAAGTTGGCCAGCACCTGCGGCTTGCTCGCGGCGGGGAGGAAGGCGATCGAGCTGCAGCCCACCATCTGGTCGAGGCCGGGCGCCTCGGCCACCTTGAGGCGCCAGCGCGACCCGTCCGGCCGCTGCTGCCAGGCGCCGCCACCCTTTTCCGCCAGCACCCAGTCGTCGCCCATCGGGTCGTAGATGATGCCGGCGATCGTCTCGCCCTTCGATACGACCGAGGCCATGGTGGCATAGAGCGGCAGGCCGGCCGCGAAGTTGGCCGTGCCGTCGACCGGATCGACGACGATGGAGAACTCGGCCGCGTCCATCCGGTCGAGCAGCGCCGGGTCGGCGGCCACCGATTCCTCGCCCACGAACAGCGCTTCGGGCCATGCGGCGGCAACCGCGGACTTGATTGCCCGCTCGGCCTCCTCGTCGGCCTCGGTCACGAGATCGATGGCCTCGCTCTTGATCCGCACCTGCCCGCTGTCGAGCCGCCGGAAGCGCGGCAGCGTCTCGGCGCGCGAGGCATCGCGCAGGATGTTGGCAAGGCGGGCGATGTCGAAACTGGGCATTGGCGTGTCCGGTGGCTGGGTCTCACGTACCCATACGCGTATGGCGGCTCTCGCGTCAGCAGTAAATCCCCGGCGCCGGCCCCGGGCGTCCCGGCCAGGCGACACAAATAATAAGTTCCGGACACAGGGTAATGACTGTATAATGCCGGCCCATTACTGCGGGGCGCGAGCAGGAACCTGATATGCCCAAGTCGGCGCTGTCCAAGGCAGAGTTCGTCGCAATCGTCGCCGCGCTGATGATCGTCGATGCGCTGGCGATCGACATCATGCTGCCAGCCCTCCCCAACATCGGCGACACCTTCGGCATCGCCCGGGAAGGCGACCGGGCGCTGGTCGTTGCGACCTTCCTCATCGGCTTCGGCCTGCCGCAGCTGCTGTTCGGGCCGCTTGTCGATCGCTTCGGCCGGCGTCGCCCGATCCTGGTCGGGCTCGTCGCCTACATCGTCTGCGCCCTGGCGGGGACGCTGGCGCCGACCTTCCTCGTGCTGCTGATCCTGCGCTTCCTGCAGGGGATCGCGGCGGCGGCCGTCCGCGTGGCCCTGAACGCGGCCGTACGCGACCGCTACAGCGGCGCCGAGATGGCCGAGGTGCTGTCGCTCGTCATGTCCATCTTCCTCCTCGTACCGATCATCATGCCGACGGTCGGCCAGCTGATCATCCTTGCCGGTCCCTGGCAGTGGATCTTCATCGCCATGGCGTTGATCGCCGCCGCCACGTGGATCTGGACCTTCGCCCGCCTCGGCGAGTCCCAGAAACCGGAGGACCGCCGCTCGCTCGACTTCGGCGTCGTGATCGAGGGCTTCGGCATCGTGCTGCGCAATCGGCGCGCCTTCTTCTACGGCATCGCAGCGGTGTTCCTGCAGGCCGCCATCTTCGGCATGATCATCACGACCCAGCTGGTCTTCACCGAGATCTACCCCTGGGGTGTCTACTACCCCGCTTCGATGGCGCTGATCGGTGGCTCGGCCGCCGTCACCTTCCTCGTGGCGTCCCGCGTGCTCGGGCGCATCGGCCTGCGCCGCAGCGCCCACACCGGCGCATCGCTGATCCCGGTCCTGTTCCTCGCGGCCCTGCTCGTGAGCATCGGCCCCGGCCTCCCCGACTGGGGCTACCTGCTGACCATGATGCTTCTGGCGCCGTGCATCGTGCCGGCCTTCGCCGGTTGCGGCGCGCTGTCGATGGAGCCGCTGGGCGAGGTCGCAGGAACGGCCACCGCCGTCTTCGGCACGCTGCAGGTCGTGTTCGGCACGCTGATCGGCCTCGCCATCACGCAGGCCTACAACGGCACGGTGCAGCCGCTGCTGATCGGCATGGGGCTGATGGGCCTGCTTGCCCTCGCCTGCTTCGCCATCGCGGAGAACGGCCGGCTCTTCGGTCGCGATCAGGGGCCGGCGTCGGTCCCGCTCGAAGCCCTCTGAAGCCCGAGGAAGTCGAAGAGCTTCGGATCGAGCAGGTGGCTGGGGTTCACGTTGCCCAGCGCCCGGATCATCACGTCCTTGCGGCCGGGCATGCGCTTTTCGATGTCGTTGAGCATGGCCTTCATGGCGTTGCGCTCCAGCCCCTCCTGCGAGCCGCAGAGGTCGCAGGGGATGATCGGGAAGGCCATGTGCTCGGCGAACTTCTCGAGGTCGGGCTCGGCACAGTAGATCATCGGGCGCAGCACCTCGACGTCGCCGTCGTCGTTCATGAGCCGCGGCGGCATGGCCGCGAGCTTGCCGCCGTGGAACAGGTTCATGAA
>JAEYZJ010000171.1 GCA_023430705.1 Pseudomonadota bacterium
TCGCGCTGGCACGAGCATCTCGATCGCGCCAACTCGCCGCTCGTCAATGTCTCCACCCTCGCGCTGACCCTGACAGGCCAGGTGCTGCGCGACCGCGAGGGCATTGCCGGTATGGTGCAGGGGTTCGTCCAGCGCATCGGCGAGCCGTTGATCCGCTCGGCCGTGATGCAGGCGATGAAGATCCTCGGCAGCCAGTTCGTGCTCGGCCGCGACATCGAGGAGGCGACGCGGATCGCGCGCCGGGCCGAGAAGGACGGCTTCACCTATTCCTACGACATGCTCGGCGAGGCGGCCCGCACCGAGGCCGACGCCAAGCGCTACCGCGCCGCCTACGCGGAGGCCATCGCCGTGCTCGCCGGCCGCTCCACCGCCGGGGCGGTGCGCGACAATCCGGGCGTCTCGGTCAAGCTCTCGGCGCTGCACCCCAGATACGAGTACATGAAGCGCGAGCGGGTGATGGACGAGCTGGTCGAGCGCACGCTCGCCCTCGCCATGATGGCGCGCGGCGCCAACATGGGCTTCAACGTCGATGCCGAGGAGGCCGACAGGCTCGATCTCTCGCTCGACGTCATCGCGGCAGTGCTGGCCGACGAACGGCTGGCCGGATGGGACGGGTTCGGCGTCGTCGTCCAGGCCTACGGCCAGCGCGCCAGCCACGTGATCGACTGGCTCGAGGTGCTGGCGGAGCGGCTCGATCGCCGCATCATGGTCCGGCTCGTCAAGGGCGCCTACTGGGACGGCGAGATCAAGCGCGCGCAGGTGCTGGGGCTCAAGGGGTTCCCGGTCTTTTCCCGCAAGCCGGCGACCGACATCAGCTACATCGCCAACGCGCGGCGCCTGCTGTCCAAGACCGGGCGCATCTACCCGCAGTTCGCCACCCACAACGCGCACACCGTCTCGGCCGTGCTGCGGCTCGCCGCGATGCTCGGGGTTGGCGCCGATGCCTACGAGTTCCAGCGGCTGCACGGCATGGGCGAGCGCCTGCACCAGATCCTGCATGCCGAGCATGGCACCCGCACGCGCATCTATGCGCCGGTGGGCCGCCATTCCGACCTCCTCGCCTATCTCGTCAGGCGCCTGCTCGAGAACGGCGCCAACGGCAGCTTCGTCAACATGATCGCCGATCGCGACGTGCCGGCGGCAGAGGTGGCGAGCGATCCGTTCGAGGCCGTCGCCACAGCCCCGGTGCGCGTCGTTGCTCCCCGCGACCTGTTCCTGCCGCATCGCGAGAACTCCGCCGGCCGGGACCTCGCCGATCCGCTCGAGGTCGAGTACATCCTCGCCGACCGCGCCCGCTTCCGGGCCTCCGAGAAACGCTGGCATGCGGTGCCGGGCTCGCTCGTTGCCGGCAGCGAGGCCGAGCAGTTCAGCATCGTCAACCCCGCCACCGGCGAACTCGTGGGCGACGCCATCGGCTCCAGCCCCGAAACGATCGAGCTTGCCATCAGTACGGCGCGCGACGCCGCGCCGGAGTGGGCGGCCCGGCCCGTCGCCGAACGCGCCACGCTCCTGCGGCAGGTCGCCGACCTCTACGAGACGAGCAGCGCCGAGTTCTATGCGCTCTGCGCCCGCGAAGCCGGCAAGACGCTCCCGGATGCGGTCAGCGAAGTTCGCGAGGCCGTTGATTTCCTGCGCTATTACGCTGCCGAGGCGGAGCGGTCCGAGCCGCGCCGGGCGCTGGGCGTCTTCGCCTGCATCTCGCCGTGGAACTTCCCGCTCGCCATCTTCACCGGCCAGGTCGCGGCGGCGCTCGTTGCCGGCAACGCGGTGCTCGCCAAGCCCGCCGAGGCGACCCCGCTCATCGCGGCGCTCGCCGTGCGCCTCATGCACCAGGCGGGCATCCCCGAGGAGGTGGTTCAGCTGCTGCCCGGCTCCGGCGCAGTCGTCGGCACGGCGCTGACGTCCGACCCGCGCGTCGACGGCGTCGTGTTCACCGGCTCGCTCGCCACGGCCCGGGCCATCGACCAGAAGATGGCCGACCACCTCTTCCCCGGAGCGCCGTTCATTGCCGAGACGGGCGGGCTCAACGCCATGATCGTCGATTCCACCGCGCTGCCCGAACAGGCGGTGCGCGACATCCTCGCCTCCGCCTACCAGTCGGCCGGCCAGCGCTGCTCGGCGCTGCGTATGCTCTATGTCCAGGAGGAAGCGGCAGAGCGCACCATCGAGATGCTGAAGGGCGCCATGGACGAACTGGCGCTCGGCGATCCCTGGGAGCTTTCGACCGACATCGGGCCGGTGATCGAGGGCAGGGCCAAGCAGAAGTTCGAAGCCTATATCGACCAGTTCGCCGGCCGCGACGCCGTGCTGCACCGGCTGGCGACGCCGGAGCAGGGCACCTTCGTCGCGCCGGTCCTGCTCAAGGTCGCCGGCATCGCCGACCTCAAGGAAGAGATCTTCGGCCCGGTCCTCCACGTCGCCACCTTCAAGGCGTCCGAGCTCGATCACGTCATCGCCGCCATCAATGCCTCGGGATACGGGCTCACCTTCGGGCTTCACACCCGCATCGACGGCCGGGTCGAGGACGTGTCCGAGCGCATCCGGGCCGGCAACATCTACGTCAACCGCAACCAGATCGGCGCCGTGGTCGGCAGCCAGCCGTTCGGCGGCGAGAACCTCTCGGGCACCGGTCCGAAGGCGGGGGGACCGAACTACCTCAGGCGCTTCTGGCGGCCT
>JAEYZJ010000215.1 GCA_023430705.1 Pseudomonadota bacterium
ACGGCCGACCTCGTCAACTTCTGCGCCATGGTGGCGCCCTACGGCGCCGCCGAGAAGCAGGCCCTGCTCGAGGCCGGCACGCTGGAGGCCCGCGCCGAGACGCTGATCGCCCTTGCCGAGTTCGAGATGGCCAGGGGCAGCGACCGGGCCACCCCGATCAATTGAGCGAGCCGGCCCGCCCCCCTACGGTCAATCCGCGCCACGTCATCGACGTGCGCACGCTGGAAATGCTCGTCTGCCCGCTGACCAAGACGCGGCTGACCCTGTCGGCCGACAAGACCGAACTGATCTCGGTTGCCGCCCACCTGGCCTTCCCCATCCGCGACGGCGTCCCCATGCTGAGCATCGACGAGGCCCGCGAGATCGACCCCGCGGACATGGGCCAGCACCGGGTGTGACGTGCGCCTGCGCTAGATCGGCAGGCCGCGCAGCAACTTCGGGCCGTTTCGGTCCAGACCTGCCGCGCGGGAGATCAGGAAGTCCTTGACCGGGGGCAACCGGTCGACGACGCCCATGCCGAAGTCGCGGATAGCCCGGACCGGGGCGATGTCGTTGGAAAAGAGCCGCACCATGCCGTCGGTGACCGCCACCATCAGCCCCGTATCGAAGCGGCGCCAGCGCTGGTAGCGCTCGAGCACGTCGTCGGCCCCCGCATCCTGCCCCAGCCGCAGCGCGTCGATGGCGACCTCGGCCAGCGCGGCGACGTCCTTGAGTCCCAGGTTGAGCCCCTGCCCGGCCACCGGATGGATCACGTGGGCCGCATCGCCGATCAGCGCCAGCCGCTTGCCGACGAAGGACTTCGCGATCTGCAGCCGCAGCGGAAAGGACTGCAGCGGCTCCTCGAGCGTGACGGTCCCCAGGCTCGAGCCCATCACCGCCTCGATCTCGGCCTCGACCTGCGGCTGCGCCCAGGTCTTGAGCTCGGCCGCACGTTCGGGCGATTCCACCCAGACCAGCGACGAGCGGTTGCCCGGCAGCGGCAGGCTGGCGAATGGCCCGGCGGGGCGGAAGTGCTCGTAGGCCGTGCCCTCGTGCGCCAGCTCGTGCGCGATGGTCGCGACCAGCCCGACCTGACGGTAGTCGTGGTTGATGGTGCCGATGCCGGCCCGGTTGCGCAGCCAGGACTGCGCCCCGTCCGCCGCGATCACCAGCTGCGAGGTGAGGGTGCGCCCGTCGGCCAGCAGCAGCCGCGCCGCCCCGGCATCGGCGGTGAACTCGGTTATCTCGGCCGGCGCCACGATCTCGACTTCCGGCCCGAGCGCGCCGAGCAGCTGCTCGATCACCAGCCCGTTCGGCACCAGGTGCGCGAACGGCTCGCCCGGGGAGACGTCGCCCTCGAAGTGGAGGAAGAGCGGGCGCGAAATGTCGCCCTGGCCGGAATCGGTGATCTTCATCTGCCGCACCGGCTCGGCCCCGATGGCCATGCCGGTCCACACCCCGAGCTCGACGAAGATGCGCTTGACCCCCGCCGCGAGGGCCCACGAGCGCTGGTCTTTCGGGATGCTGAAAGGCCGCCGGTCGATCAGCGCCACCTTCAGCCGCTTCATCGAGCGCCCTAGCGCCAGCGCCATGGTCAGCCCGACCGGGCCGCCGCCGACGATCATGATGTCATACTGGGTGCCGGCCATGGGGGTCCTCCGTGCCTGCCCGTTATGTGACCCGCGCCGCGCCCCCTGTCCAGCCGCGAGGCGTCGCAGCCACCTGCACACAACTTATGCAGCTGCACAAATCTTGCTCAGTATTGCGGCAGCAGACTGCCGGCAGGGATCACGCGTGAGGGCAACACAAGGCCCGCAGGAGGTCGAAACACCATGGATATCAAGAGGTTCCAAATTGCGGCAGCAGTTTGGCACGCCGCTTGAGTCTGAGAGAGCCGATTGGAGACATCCAACCAAGCCACCGACCCGGGATTGAAAGGGGCATCCATGAAGCTGGTGATCGCAATCATCAAACCGTCGCGCCTGGAGGAGGTCCGCCAGGCCCTCAACTCGCTCGACGTGCACGGCATGACCGTAACCGAAGTGAAGGGCTATGGCCGCCAGAAGGGCCACTCCGAAATCTACCGCGGCACCGAGTATGCCGTGCACTTCCTGCCCAAGCTGAAGATCGAGATCGCCGTCGACGACGCCCAGTCCGACGCGATCGTCAGCGCCATCCGCGAGAGCGCCCAGACCGGCCGTATCGGCGACGGCAAGATCTTCGTGCTCGACCTGCTGGCCGTGACCCGCATCCGCACCGGCGAGACCGGCGCCTCGGCGCTCTGAAGCCGCACCCTTCTGGAGAAACAACAATGACAGACTTGAAGATGTCAAAAGTCCTGGGAGCTGCGACGCTGGCCTCGCTCGCTCTCGCCCTGCCCGCCTTTGCGCAGGAAGCTGCCGCCCCGGCCGTCGAGGCGATCGCCGAGGCCGCACCGGCCATCGACACCGGCGACACCGCCTGGATGTTCGTGTCGACCATCATCGTCATCCTCATGACGATCCCGGGTCTCGCCCTGTTCTACGGCGGCCTCGTGCGTTCCAAGAACATCCTCTCGGTCCTGAGCCAGGTGCTCGGCGGCTTCGCCATGATCGCCCTGCTCTGGGTGACCTACGGCTATTCCCTGGCCTTTGCCGGCCCCGAAGAGGGTGGCCTGTCGGCCTTCATCGGCGACTTCTCCAAGTTCCTGCTCGGCGGCGTCGGCCCGGATTCGGTCAGTGGCTCGATCCCGGAACTGGTGTTCGTCTGCTTCCAGCTGACCTTCGCCTGCATCACCTCGACCCTCATCGTCGGCGGTATCGCCGAGCGCATGAAGTTCGGCGCCGTGATGCTCTTCCTCGCCATCTGGTTCACCTTCTCCTACCTGCCGATCGCGCACATGGTCTGGGCCGGCCCGGGCCTGTTCTTCGGCATGGGCGCCCTCGACTTCGCCGGTGGCACCGTGGTGCACATCAACTCGGGTGTCGCAGCACTGGTCGCCGCGATCGTCCTCGGACCGCGCACCGGCTTCCTCAAGGAACCGATCCCGCCGCACAACCTGGTGTTCGTCTTCATCGGCGCCTGCCTGCTCTGGGTCGGCTGGTTCGGCTTCAACGCCGGTTCCGCTCTCGCTGCCAACGGCACCGCTGCAGTCGCCTTCCTGAACACCATCACCGCGCCGGCCGCCGCAGCTCTCGCCTGGGCCATCGGTGAGAAGTTCACCCGCGGCCATGCCAGCCTGCTCGGCTTCGCCTCGGGCGCGGTCGCCGGCCTCGTCGCCATCACCCCGGCCGCCGGCTTCGTCGGCACCGTCGGCGCCGTCGTCCTCGGCGCTGTGGCAGGCTTCATCTGCCTGTGGGCCGTCGTGACGCTGAAGCCGCTGCTCAAGTACGACGACAGTCTCGACGTGTTCGGCATCCATGGCATCGGCGGCATCGTCGGCGCGCTGGGCACCGGCATCCTCGCGGCCCCGAGCCTGGGTGGCTACGGCGCCGAGGGCTACGACATGATCGGACAGTTCGGCGTTCAGGTGCTGGCCGTGGTCGTGGCCGTGGTCTGGACCGCCGTCGTGGCCTTCGTCGCCATGCTGATCGTCAAGGCCGTGTTCGGTGGCGCCCGCGTCTCCGAGTCGTCCGAGACCGATGGCCTCGATCTCTCGAGCCACGGCGAGCGCGCCTACAACTGATCGCTATCGGCGCGGGCCGGGACCTCCTCCCCCTGTCCCGCGCCGAGACTGACGGAGGGCCGGACCTCGGCCCGGCCCTCCGCTCCACCCGGCCAGCGCTCCTGGCCAGCCGCTGACCGCGGCGTGCAGCTCGCGTACCTCTTGGCCCGCCACAGAGGCTTCCCACTCGCAAACTGCGTGGGCTGCACACCCCGGTCAACGGACCGAGGCCCGG
>JAEYZJ010000194.1 GCA_023430705.1 Pseudomonadota bacterium
CGCCGGCCAGACGATGCAGAAGACGCTGGACATGGTCGAGGCCTTCCGCCGCAAGGACGATGAAACCCCGATCGTGCTGATGGGCTACTACAACCCCATCTACATCTTCGGCGTCGACCGGTTCCTCGCCGCTGCCGTCGCTGCCGGCGTCGACGGCCTGATCGTCGTCGACCTGCCGCCCGAGGAGGATGACGAGCTCTGCCTCCCCGCGCTCGCGGCCGGCCTCAACTTCATCCGCCTCGCGACGCCCACGACGGACGATGCGCGCCTGCCGGCCGTGCTCGCGAACACGTCGGGCTTCGTCTACTACGTCTCGATGACCGGCATCACCGGCGGCACCATCAAGCCCGGCGCCGGGGTCGGGGCGGCCGTACAGCGCATCAAGGCCCACACCGATCTGCCGGTCGTGGTCGGCTTCGGCATCAAGACTGCCGACGATGCGGCGACCTTCGGCCGTGAGTCCGATGGCGTCGCGGTGGGCACCGCGATCTGCAACGCGGTGCTCGGCTCGCTCGCCGACGGCAAGGCCACGGCGGGCACGGTGGCGGCGGTGACCACCATGGTGGCCGGCCTCGCCAGCGGGGTGAAGCGGGCCAGGGCTGCGGCCTGAGCCTGCGATTCCGGTTACCAACGACCGAACCGTGGCTTAACCACCGCGGACGATGCTGATAATAATCGCCACAATCACCATATAGGCCCGCGACCGGTGCTGAACGCACCGGCAAAGCGGCAGCTTCACAGGCTAGGCAATGAACTGGATCAACAACGTCGTCCGTCCCCGCATCCGCTCCTTCCTCAAGCCCAAGGACACCGGATCGGAGAACCTCTGGGTCAAGGATCCGGAGTCGGGCGAGATGGTGTTCTATCGCGACCTCGAAGCCAACATGTGGGTGGTGCCCAACTCGGGCTACCACATGAAGATCAAGGCCTCGGACCGGCTGGCGACCTTCCTCGACGACAGCAAGTACGACACCGTGCCGCTGCCGCAGGTGGCGACCGACCCGCTGAAGTTCCGTGACAGCAAGCGCTATGTCGACCGGCTCAAGGAGCAGCGCCTGAAGACCGGCGCCGACGACGCGGTCACCGTGGCGACCGGCGAGCTGTTCGGCCAGCCCGTCACCGTCGGCGTGCAGGATTTCGACTTCATGGGCGGCTCGCTCGGCATGGCAGCCGGCTCGGCCATCGTCACCGGCCTCGAGACCGCGGCCAACCGCAAGACCCCGTTCATCCTCTTCGTGTCCTCGGGCGGCGCGCGCATGCAGGAGGGCGTGCTCTCGCTCATGCAGATGCCGCGCACCACCGTTGCCGTGCTGCGCCTGCGCGAGGCCGGGCTGCCCTTCATCGTGGTGTTCACCAACCCCACCACGGGCGGCGTCACCGCCTCCTACGCCATGCTGGGCGATGTCCACCTGGCCGAGCCCGGTGCGCTGATCGGCTTTGCCGGCCCGCGCGTCATCGAGCAGACCATCCGCGAAAAGCTCCCCAAGGGCTTCCAGCGGTCCGAATACCTCTACGAGCACGGCATGATCGACATGGTCGTGCATCGCCACAACCTGCGCGAGACCATCGGCTCGATCGTGGGCCTGTTGACCAAGGCGCCGCAGCGCGAGGAACTGAGCGGGACGGCTCCCGCGCGCCTCGCCGCCCCGGTCGAGACCGCGCCGGCCGACGATCTTGTAGGCATGCCTGAAGCCGCACACGCCGAGTAGGCGGCGCGGCCTTCTTCGGGCGATATCGGGGTGCTAGAAGCGCGCCATGCTGCTGTTCGAAAATCTGGTTCCCGTGTCTCGCACCGATGCCATCCTGAAGCGCCTTCTCGCGCTCCATCCCAAGCTTATCGACCTCAGCCTTGACCGCATCGAGCGGCTGCTCGACCGGATCGGCCATCCCGAGGACCGGTTGCCGCCGGTGATCCATGTCGCCGGCACCAACGGCAAGGGATCGACCATCGCCTATCTGCGGGCCTTCCTCGAGGCCTCGGGCAAGAAGGTCCACGTGATGACCTCGCCCCACCTCGTGCGTTTCAACGAGCGCATCCGGCTGGCCGGCAAGCTCGTTTCCTCGCGCCGCCTGAACCGTGCGCTCGAGCTGTGCGAAAAGGCCAATGACGGCGAGCCGATCACCTTCTTCGAGCTGACCACTGCCGCCGCCTTCCTGCTCTTTTCCGAGGTCAGGGCCGACTACCTCCTGCTCGAGACCGGGATGGGCGGCACCTACGACGCCTCGAACGTGATCAGGCACCCGCTCGGCGTCGTCATCACCCCGGTCGACTACGACCATCAGTCGTTCCTCGGCAATACCGTGGCCGAGATCGCCGTCAGCAAGGCCGGCATCCTCAAGGACGGCGCGAAGGCGGTGTTCGGCCGCCAGCGCGACGACGGCCGCGCCGTGCTGGTGCGCAGGGCAGCCCGGCTCGGCATCACCCCGCTGATCATGGGCGAGGATTTCGACGGCCGCGCCGAGGACGGCCGGCTCGTCTACCAGGACGAGCAGGGCCTGCTCGACCTGCCGCCGCCGGCGCTCTTCGGGCCGCACCAGTTCGACAACGCCGCGCTTGCCATCGCCGCGACCCGGCACTTCGGGCTGCCGGTCAGCGAAGCGGCGATCGCCGAGGGGCTGCGGTCGGTCAAGTGGCCGGCTCGCCTCGCCCCCGTGCAGGGCACGCTGCTGCAGATGCTGCCCGAGGGCTCCGAACTCTGGCTCGACGGCGGCCACAATGCCCATGGCGCCGCGGCGCTCTCGGCCGCGCTCCGGCAGATGGACGACAAGCGGCCCCTGCCGCTGGTGCTGATCATGGGGCTGATGAACACCCGCCGGCCGGCCGATTTCCTCGCGCCCTTCGCCGGCATGCCCGAGAAGGTCTTCACCCTCACCATTCCGGGCGAGCCCAACGCGCACCCCGCCGCGACCCTGGCCGCCGAGGCCGGCGCTGCCGGCTTCGATGCGGTCGAGTCGCAGTCGATCCTCAATGCGCTCGCCGCGGCAGCGGCGCCCGGGTACCCGATGCGCGTGGTGTTTGCCGGCTCGCTCTATCTCGCCGGACACGTCCTGCACCAGAACGGCACGCCGCCCGACTGACCTCAGCGGCCCTGCTGTTCGCGCTGCCAGCTGACGTCGAGTTCGGGGCGCACCTCGACCGTGCCGTAATCGGCCATCGGTCCCATCTCGGCGATCTCGATCGCCTCGGCCATGTCGCGTGCTTCGATGATCAGGATGCCGCCCAGGTGCTCCTTGGTCTCGACATAGGGACCGTCGGTCGCCGTGGTGACGCCCTCGCGGCGGCGCACCACCCTGGCGGTCTCGGGCTCGGCCAGCGCCAGGGCACTCACGTAGTGCCCGCTCGCTATGAGCGCCGCGTCACCGTCGCGGTTGTCGCGGTCGAACTGCTCCAGCTCTTCCGGCGTCATCCGGCCGATCAGCCCGGCGTCGATATGGTACAGGCAGACAAATCGCATGGGATCACCTCGGGGTTTGTCCGACTGGTCGAACCGCAGGCTGCGGAATCGACAGTCCGCCCCCGCTTGCCCCGTGTCAGGCCGCGAACTGGTCCAGCCACTTGATCAGCTGCACGCGGGACTGGCCGGCGCCGACCTTGTAGTCGACCGGCTCGCCGTCCTTGAACACGATCAGCGTCGGCATGGCCCGCACATTGTACTTCACCGCCGTGCCCGGATTGCCGTCGACGTCGATCTTGACGATCTTCACCTTGCCGGCCAGCTCCTCGCTCAACTGATCGAGGATCGGGTCCATCGCCTTGCAGGGCGCGCACCACTCGGCCCAGAAGTCCACGAGCACGGGCTCACCGGCGCCCAGCACCTCGGCATCGAAAGTCTGGTCGTCCACGCGCTTGGCCACCGGAGTCTCCATCGTTGATTGCCGATGAACGGTAGCCGGAGTCGGAGCGGATGGGAAGGGATGCAGTTGCGCCGGCGCGGCAGTTGCCACCCGGCCGGCCGTCGCTGCGCGGAAGCGGGCCCGCTCATGCAGAAGCGGGGGCGGCGGGGGGGGGGGGGGGGCGGGGGGGGAGCG
>JAEYZJ010000251.1 GCA_023430705.1 Pseudomonadota bacterium
TGCGGCGTGGCCAAATCAATGATCTCCATTGCACATTCGCGCCGCAAATAGAGCGCAACCCTGCGCCCCACAATAGCAACGACACCGGATTCGCCGATGCGCCTCCCAGCACTGAGCCTGCTTCTCGACTCCCGCTGCTTGCCGCCTGCGACAGCAACACGCCCCAGGCGCCCTCGGGTGATGCCGCAAAGGCGATCCCGGCCAAGGCGGCGGTCGCGGCCACCTCGGCGGCCGCCACGGTACCGGGGGACTTCCCGATCGGTGCCCGCCCCCTGCTCGGCACCTGGGCGGCCGATCCCGGTAGCTGCGGCGACGCGAACAGCGTCCAGAAGTTCTCGCCGACGAGTTACGAGGTCGGCGACCGTTCCTGCGACCTCGCGCTCGCCGACAACGGCGACGGCAGTTTCGCCGCGACCTGCGGTAGCCGCAAGCTCACGCTCACGCCTATCTTCGGGCCATCAGGCGAGGGCATCCGTATCGCCGAGGGTGACGCCAAGCCGACAAACGTGTTCCGCTGCGGCCGGTAAGCCGCAGCGTCACATGCCCTGCACGAAGCCGAGGATATTGCCTTCGGAGTCGCGGACCCAGGCGTTCTTGACCTCGCCGAAATCGGCGACGCCGTCCTTCGTCTTGAGCTCGGGGAGGTCGTAGTCGATGAACTCGACGCCCTTCCCCCGCAGTTCGTCCATCTCGCGCAGGAGGTCGGGCGTGCTGAAGCTCAGCAGCGTGTGCTCCGCGGTCCCCGCGAAGTCGGACTTGTAGAGGAAGGCGGAGACGCCGTTGAAGGCATAACTGGCGCCGTACTCGCCCTGTCGGATCGGCTTGAAGCCCAGCTTTTCCTCATACCAGCGCACGGCCCGCTCGATGCTGTGCGCCGGGATCATCGCCGTCACTTCAGTCTGCGCGTTCATGCCGTCCTCCATCGTTGCTGCGGCAAAGCATGCGACACTGCAGGGTTTCCGCGCCCTGCCGATCCTGCCATCATCGCGCGATTGAGGAGACAGGCCAATGACCCCGTTCGAGCGCATCACCACCCAGGTCCAGGCACAGATTCCGCTGGTCCGGGCAATGGAAGCTGCGCTGGGCAGGGAGACCGCGCACAAGCTGGTCCGCGTGGCGCTGGACAAGGCCAATCGCGCCATCGTCGCGCAACGCGGCTCCCTCCTCGACATCCCGACCCTGGCGGCTGAGTTCGCGGGCTTCGGAGAGGGTATCCGCTACGAATTCGAGACACTGGAGCAGACCGACACGCGGCTGCGCAACCAGGTCAACCACTGCGACTACGCCGAGTTCGTGGAGCAGATCGGCGCCCGCGACCTCGGCGAGCTGTTGATCTGCAATTCCGACTTCGCCATGGCTGATGAGCTTGGCCTCAAGCTGGAACGCAAGCGCACCTGCATGAACGGCGATGGCATGTGCGACTTCTGCTACACGGTGAAGGCTGAGGCCGCGCCGGTCACCGCTGCCGAGTAGGCTAGCTGCCCCATTTTTCCCGCCAGGTCGGCACGATGTCGTTGGCAGCCGGCGTCGCGAGATAGATCGCGCGCGCCATGGCCCGGCTCAGGCAAACCGCCGCGGCATGACCAAGCTGCAGGACGTTGACGACCGGCGTCGCCACCGGCCTCGCGCCCGTGGACACCGAGAAGATCAGGTCACCGTCGACCGGGGTGTGCGCTGGGCTTGCCCCGCGGGCGATGCCGTCCTGCGCTGCGACCGCCAGCCGCTTGAGCTGCGCCTTGCTGAGGTCGGCGTCGGTCGCAACGATCGCAATGGTGGTATTGGAGATCGGCGACACCCAGTCCCGTTTCGACCGGGCGCTCTGCTCGAACGGCATCGGCGAAGTGAGCGGCCCGAGGCCGCCGAACTCCCCGCCCGCCTCGAACGGCGCGGCCCAGAAGTGAGGGCTGTCACCCATCGTGACGCTGCCCGTCGGATTGGCGACGACAAGCGCCCCGACGGTATAGCCGCCGGGGATCACCAGCGAGGCGGACCCCAGTCCACCCTTGAGGTTGGCCGTCAACGCGCCGACACCGGCACCGGCAGTCCCCAACTCGAAATCGGCCGCCGCCTTGGCCAGCGCCGATGCACCCAGGGCACGATAGGGGTTCTCGTCCCAGTCCTTGTCTCCCTTGTTGAGCAGGTCGAAAATGATCGCGCCCGGGACGATCGGCACCGTGGCCGTCTCCACCTTGAACCCCCGGCCCTGCCTCCGCAGCCCGTCAGATACGCCCGAGGCAGCGTCGAGACCGAAGGCCGAACCGCCCGAGAGGACCAGCGCATCGACCTCCTCGACCAGCTTGTCCGGAGCAAGAAGTTCGGTATCGCGAGAGCCCGGCGACCCGCCCATGACATCGAACGAGGCCCTGAAGGACCGGTCGGCAACCAGCACGGTTGTACCGGTCTTGATCCTGTGATCCTCTGAATTGCCGACGCGGAGCCCTTCCACGTCGGTGATCAGGTTGCGCGGTCCGGTTTGCATCCGGGCTCCTTGCTTGCAGGGTAGGAAGTCAGGCAGTCGCCAGCTTCTGGTTGACCAAAGCCAGCGCCCGGTTCACCGGTACCCCATCCGGGTCCCAGATGCGACGCATCTCGAGCATCTGCCGCGCGATTGCCCAGTTGCCGAGCTTGAGATGGGCATCGAGCAGCAACTGGCTGAACAGGTCCCGTTGCGCGTGACTGCCGCCGATCTCGGTCATTCGCGGGTTCGCCACGGTGAGCCATCTGACGGCCCCCGCAAAGTCGCGCCGGGCATGCGCCAGCACGCCGCGCGCCGCCGGCAGGGCAACCTCGCGCCACACCACCCGGTCCCAACCCGTCGTCGTGGCCGCCCGCTCTTCGACGGCTCGCATCAGGCGGTCGGCTTCGTCGCGCTCGGCCCGCGCGAGCCCATAGAGGTACTGCAGCGTGAGGAATGGCAAGGTCGTATCCTCGCCGCGGCTGCCGAGGTAAGCAGCCACGTCCTCCCACCGGTTGCCCACGTCCAAGCCGGCCACTTCCATGCGGGCGAGCAGGGAGACGGCGCCCACCTGGTCCTGCGGCTGGTCCGGCTCAATCCCCCAGACGTGGTTGTCATAGGCGTCGAACACCGCTGCCTCGTCGCCCTGGCTGATGTGAAACAGGGCCTTGTGCCACCAGTTATGCGTGTACATGAATGAGTTGAGGCCGACCCAGGTCTGCTGCGCCTCCGCGAGGAACGCCACGCCCTCGGCGACCCGCCCCTGCCCCAGCATCACATGCGCCAGCGCATGCTGCGCCCACGGCTCCTTGGCTTTCAGCGAGAGCGCCCGACGGGCGGCCTGTTCGGCCGC
>JAEYZJ010000294.1 GCA_023430705.1 Pseudomonadota bacterium
CTTGAGGTCGGCGTCGAGAACGTCGACAGCCCGTTCTTCGAGATGCAGCCGGATTGGGCCCTGCTGCCCTTCGTGATCCTTGCCACCATGGCCACGGTCATCGCCAGCCAGGCGGTGATCACCGGTACCTACAGCCTCGCCCAGCAGGCCATCGCCCTCAACATGCTGCCGCGCATGGTGGTGCAGCACACCTCCGCCACCCAGAGCGGGCAGGTCTACATGCCACAGATCAACACCATGCTGATGATCGGCGTTCTGGTGCTGGTCGTCGCCTTCGGCAGTTCGGCCGAACTCGCCCATGCCTACGGCATCGCCGTGTCCGGCGTGATGATCGTGACGCTGGCGCTGCTGGTTGTGGTGATGCGGCGCAACTGGCGCTGGCATCCGCTGGTGGTCGGCCTGTTCGCCGCCGTGTTCATCGTCATCGATGGCGGGTTCTTCGCCGCCAACGCCGCCAAGCTGTTCCAGGGCGGCTGGGTGCCTGCGGTGGTGGCCGTGGTCGTCGCGCTCGTCATGTGGAGCTGGATGGCCGGGCGCCGCCGCCTGAGCGAGAAGACGCGGCGGGACGAGGTGCCGCTGCAGTTTCTCGTCGACAATCTGTCCAAGAAGAAGCCGACCGTCGTGCCCGGCACGGCCGTCTTCCTGACCAGCGACATCGAGGGCGCTCCGACCGCGCTGCTGCACAGTCTCAAGCACTACAAGGTGCTGCACGAGCAGAACGTCATCCTCACCGTGCGCACCTCGTCATCGCCGCGCGTTCCGGACGATGAGAAGGTCACCATCGACGCCTACAACGAACTGTCTTCCGCGTGATCATAACGTTCGGCTACATGGAGACGCCCAACGTCCCGAAGGCGCTCGCCCTGGCCCGCAAGCTGGGCTGGAAGTTCGACATCATGTCGACCTCGTTCTTCCTGTCGCGGCGGGCCCTCAAGGCCTCGCCCAAGGGCGGCATGCCGCTGTTCATGGACCGGATCTTCATCGCCCTGGCCCGCAACGCGACCGACGCCACCGAATACTTCCACATCCCCACGGGGCGCGTGGTTGAAATCGGCACGCAGGTGATGATCTAGTCGCCCCAGGGCTATCCGGGGACACTGGCGCTGCCGAAATCACTGGACATTGCGGTTGCCGGCGCGGGCCCGGGCGGACTTGCCACGGCGCTCTTTCTCCACCGTGCGGGTCACCGCGTGCGGATGTTCGAGCGCTACGAGACTGCGCGCCCGCTCGGATCGGGGTTGATGCTGCAGCCGACCGGGCTGGCGGTGCTCCGTGCCCTCGGGCTGTTCGACGCCATCTCGGCACTGGGTGCGCCGGTCGACCGGTTGCTGGGCACCGATGCGGCCTCGGGCAGGACGGTGCTGGATGTGGGATACCGGCCGCTGGGCGCGGGTGTTCACGCGCTGGCAGTCCATCGCGCGGCGCTGTTCCGGGTGCTGCATGACGCGGTGGTGGAGGCCGGCGTCCCGATCCGCACGGGTTTCGCGGTGGGCTCGCTCGAGAGCGAGGAGAAGGGCTGGCTCCGCGGCCCGCAGGGACTGGAGGGGCCTTTCGACCTCGTTGTCGATGCCTTGGGATCATCCTCGCCGCTGCGATCGCTGGCCTCGGGTGGAAAGCCGGCGCGGACCCTGCAGTACGGGGCCATCTGGGGCACGGTTCCGTGGTTGGACAAGGGGTTCGACCGGCGTGCGCTGATGCAGCGCTATCGCAGGGCCAGCGTGATGATCGGCGTGTTGCCGATCGGGCGCCATCGCCTCGGCGGGCCGGAACTGGCCGCATTCTTCTGGAGTCTCAAGCCTGACAGCCATGCCGCGCTGCACCGGCGCGGCTTCGAGGCGTGGCGCGAGGAAGTAGCGGGCTACTGGCCCGAGACGGCGCCGCATCTCGAGGCGCTCGGCAGCTTCGAGGCGCTCACCCTCGCGCGCTACTCGCATCAGACCTTGCGGACGCCCGCGAGCCGTGGCGTGGCCTTCATCGGCGACAGCGCACACTCTACGAGCCCGCAGCTGGGGCAGGGGGCGAACATGGCGCTGCTCGACGCCGCTGCCCTCGCGACAGCCCTCGCCCGGACGGGCGAGGTGGCCGAGGCGCTGGCTCGGTATGCCGCCATGCGCCGCTGGCACGTCCGCCTCTATCAGGCGATGTCGCTGATGCTCACCCCACTCTACCAGTCGGACAGCGCGATCCTGCCGGTCGTGCGGGATGCGGGCGTCGCCGTGATGGGCAGGCTGCCGCTGACCCGGCGGCTGCTGGCGGCCACCGTGTCGGGGCAGTTGCTCAGCCCCCTCAAGGCACTGCAACTGGAAACTCCTGTGTTACGGGAGGTTGCGGCATGACGCGGCCGCATGTCCTGATCCTTGGCGGCGGAGGCGTCTTCGGTTCGAGGCTCGCAAGGCTCCTCGCGCGACGCCACGCCTTCCGGATCAGCCTCGGGGGACGGCAGGAGGCGCGGGTCGCCGCGCTGCAGCGCGAGCTGCGGATGATCGACGAACAAGGGGAGTTCGCGTTTGTCCATGTCGACCGTGACCGGATCGGGGTCGAGCGGCTGCGTGAGATCGGCTGCAATCTCGTGGTCGATTGCTCGGGGCCGTTCCAGCTCAGCGGAACGCACCTCGTCGAGGCGGCGATCGGCGCCCGATGCCACTACATGGATCTCGCCGACGCCCGGAAGTTCGTGACCGGCATCGGCAAGTTCGACGGCGCGGCGCGCGCGGTCGCCGTCAGCGTTATTTCCGGCGCCAGTACGACGCCGGCACTCACGCACGCGGTGCTCGATGCATTGACCGCGGGCTGGCAGTCCGTCGACAGCGTCGATGTGGCGATCGTGCCGGGCAACAAGACGCCCAAGGGCCGCGGGGTGGTAGAAGCGATCCTCAGCTGGGTCGGGGCGCGGGTGCGGGTCTTCCGCGAAGCGGGCTGGGAGGTCCGGTCGGGCTGGACCGATCCGCGTTCGGTCGCGATCGAAGGGCTGCGACGCCGGCGCGTCTTCGTGGCTGACGTGCCCGACCTCGATCTGCTGCCGGCGCGGTACGCGCCGCGTGTTCGTGCCGGTTTCGACGCGGGCATGGAATTGCCGGTGCTCAACTGGCTGCTCGGCCTTGCGGGGCTGGCGGTCCGGTGGGGCATCGTGAAGTCGGCGCGCGCGTTCGTGGGCCCGGGGACGATGATCGCGCGGTGGCTGGAGCCCCTGGGGAGCGACGCCGGCGGGATGCTGGTCGAGGCGGCCGGCGTCGATGCCCGCGGCGAGGCCCGGGTGGCGCGCTGGTGGCTGCGGGCCGAGCGGGGAGACGGGCCCTATGTCCCGGTGATACCGGCAGCGGCGCTGGCCAGCGCCTTGCTGCTCGAACACCGCGGGCGGAGCGGGGCCCGCACGGCGGCCGGGCTGCTGACGCTCGAGCAGGTCAAGCCGTGGTTCGACGGCCTGGCGATCGAGACCAGGCAGGCGGCCTTTCGCGGCGAGAAGCCGCTTTTCCGCCGGGCGATGGGCGAGGCGTTCGACGCCCTGCCGGAGGTGACGCGGCGACTGCACCGCGGTCGGCCGGCGATCGTGGCCGAAGGCGAGGCATTGGTCGCTCCGGCGGAGAACGGGCTGGCGCGGATGGTGGCGGGCTGGTTCGGCGTGCCGCGGGAGGAAGGCCGGGTGCCGGTCCGGGTGGTGATCGAGAGCCGCGACGGGCGCGAGCACTGGACGCGGTTCTTCGCCGACAGGCCGATGCGGTCGGTGATGAAGCTGGGCAAGCCGGGCTTCATCGAGGAGCAGTTCGGGGCCGTCAGCATGCAGATGCAGCTGGTGGCGCGGCACGGCGGCCTCGACATGGTGCGCGTCGGCGGCCGCCTGTGGGGTGTTCCGCTGCCGCACTTCCTGCTCCCCTCCATCAAGGCCGAGGAGCGCTACGACGAGGGTGGCCGGCATCGGTTCGACGTGGAGATCGGCCTGCCGGTGCTCGGGCGGCTCGTGGCCTACCGGGGTTACCTCGTCATCTAGCGTCAGCTCCTGGGGATATCCGGGCAGAGGAAAGGCACCGTGGCGGCGACATAGGTCTCCTCGACCACCTCGTTGCCCAGCCTCAGGCTCAGGACCAGTTCGGCGTCGGTCAGCAAGACGATGTCGGCGGCGATGTCCAAGCCGTCCTCGTTCCACTTCAGCGCCGTGTCCGAGGTCAGCTCCCAGGGGCTCAGCCGGTGCGTCTCCCAGCACGAATCCTGCACGAGGGTGCCGTCGGAGAGGAATATCCTCATGACGCCGGGCAGGTCGCCGCCGGCCTTGGTCCAGACGCGGTCAACGAGGCCGGGCTTGCTGCTCTTCGTGGCGCTCTCGCTGGCCGTTTCCTCCGCAAAGGCCGGGGCAGCCCCCGCCGAGTTGACGCCCCACATGGCGAGCAGGGCGAACAGTGCGGCTTTGCTGGTCATCGGCGGCGGCTCCATGCGTTCAGTCTCAGGTGGTTGCGGCGCGGTGGCGATGCAAGCAGACACCGCGATTGCGCCGGAACCTTGAGCAATACCAGGGCGACATGAACGGCGGGTGAGCGATCCCGCTACTGACGGATGCCGAGGACGCGGTCGCGGTCGCGGATGCGGTTGCGCGCCTGCTTGGGCCACAGCTGGTAAGCGTCGCCGCCGCCTTCGAGGACGTGGCGGGCGTGCACGGCCCAGTTGGGGTCCTCGAGCGCGGTGCGGGCGAAGGCGACCATGTCGGCGTCGCCCTCGGTGAGGATGCGCTCGGCGTCCACGGGATCGTCGATGAGACCGACGGCCATGGTCGGGATGCCGGTCGCACGGACGCGGCGCGACAGTTCGACCTGGTAGAGCGGTGCAGCCTTGAGCCCGTAGCCCTCGAAGCCGCCCGAGGAGCAGTGGATCATGTCCACCCCGCGGACCTTCAGTTCGCCCGCAAGAACCAGCGAATCCTCGGTGTCCCAGCCGCCGGCGCGGCCGTCCGTGACGGAGATGCGGACGAGCAGGGGTTTGTGTTCGGGCCAGACGGCGCGGGTCGCTTCGGTGACCTCGAGCGCCAGCCGCATGCGGTTCTCGCGGCTGCCGCCATACTCGTCGGTGCGGTGGTTGGCGATCGGTGAGAGGAACTGGTTGATCAGGTAGCCATGGGCGGCGTGGATCTCGATGGTGTCGAAGCCTGCCTCGTCGGCGCGACGGGCGGCGTCGGCGAAGCCACGGACGACACGGTCGATGCCGGCTTTGTCGAGCGCGGTCGGCATCTGGTAGCCCGGATTGTCCGAATGGCGCTCGGCGCTGGGGGCCACGGGCACCCAGGTCTCGTAGGCATACTCGGTCTTCTCGGCCTCGGTCTCGTTGAAGCTGCCACGCCACGAGATCGGCGTTGCTGCCTTGCGGCCGGCATGGGCGAGCTGGATGCCGGTCGATGC
>JAEYZJ010000221.1 GCA_023430705.1 Pseudomonadota bacterium
CGAGGCCGGTCGCGGCGTCGAGGTCGCGCTGGCCGCGCATCGCCTGCGCGGTTTCGTGGGCGGTGGAGCCGGCGCCGAAGTTCCACCAGTCGGTCCAGTCGCCGCGCAGCGTCTGCATGGTTTCGGCCGGCTGCTGCCGCACGCGGTCGAAGAACTCACTGATGGTGCCCAGCCGCAGCTTGATCCCGCCGGTCCCGGCGTTGCCCTCGTTGAAGTTCCGGATGAAGTCGGGCAGCGCCGCCTGCGGCGAGCCGTTGTCGTGGTAGCGGACATTGGTGATCTGCATCATCAGGAAGGGATGCGGATAGCCGGTCGCCTCCCACTTCCGCGCCCATTTCGGCACGCGGTTGCGCGCTTCCTCCATGTCGGTGGGGATCTTCAGGCTGCGGTCCGACGTCACGCCGTAGATGAAGCCGTTATAGGCGGTGATCGTCCGCCCGCCCGGCGCCTGCCAGTTGAAGGCGCGCGGCCACGGCTTCAGCGCGTGGCCATAGTGCTCGTTGATGGCCATCGAGATGCCGCTGATGCCGTGGTCGAGCAGTGCATCCACCACGCCCCACGGCAGGCCGTTGACGTCGGTGTTCATCGCCGAGCGCACCTCAATGCCGAGGTCGCGGAAGAATTTCAGCGGCTTCAGCACGTCGACCACCATCGAGTGGTCCATCAGCGGGGTCATGTGCCAGCCCATGCCGGCGACCTCGATCTGCCCGCGTTCGACAGCTGCGAGGAAGCGGTCGCGGTCGGTGTTGGAGGCGTGCACCCACCAGTCCAGCGTCCCGCCCGTGATCTCGCAGGTCCAGCGGAACCTCGCGTCATCGGGGTAGTCGGCCGTGCGTTCGGCGATATCGAGCGCCTCGTCGATGAACCGGCGGTGCAACTCCATCACCACCGGCTGCGGATGTGTGTAACCGATGTCGGTATGGCTGTGATGGACGAACAGGATTTCGTTGATCATGGTGCTCGCGGGGACGCTGGAGGGAACGGAGCCGCCTCAGAAGGCGGCGATTTTGACCGAGAGCGGCGTGCCGATCTCGAAGTGCTGGATCGGCTCGGAGAGCGTGCCGGTCGCATGGTCGGCGCGGAACACGGTGAGCCGGTCGGAGTCCTGGTTGGCGACGACGAGGTGTTTGCCGGACGGCGAGAACGCGAGGTCGCGTGGCGTCTTGCCCCCGCTCGGGATGCGCGCCGTCTCTGTCAGCCGGCCGTCGTCGCCGACGCGAAGGATGAGGACTTCGTCGCAGACCCGCAGCGAGACGAAGAGGTGCCGGTTGTCGGGCGCCAGCAGGATACCCGCGGGCTGCACGATGCCGCCGTCGCGTGAGGCGATGGTGAAGCTGTCGCGCTTGCTGAGCGCCCCGGTCGCGGGGTCCACGGCGAGGCCCGTCACGGTCGGGATCAGTTCGCTGACGACGAACAGGGTATGCCCGTCCGGGTGGAAGACCAGGTGGCGCGGACCCAGCCCCGGCGGGAAGGCAAAGTCCCTGGCAGGAGCCGGTTCGAGGCTCCCGTCCGCTCCGAAATCGTAGGCAACGAGACGGTCGATGCCGAGATCGGACACATAGACCACGTCGCCCGCCGGCGATTGCACCACGCAGTGCGCATGCGCAGTGGTCTGCCGCTGGTGGTTAGGGCCGCTGCCGTGGTGGGCGACGCTCGCCACCGCCTCGCCCAGCGCGCCATCCTCGCCGATCGGAAAGACGCTCAGCGCGCCGTCCGGATAACCGTCCGGGTTCGCGCCGTTGTAATTTGCGACCAGGAGAAAGCGCCCGTCGCGCGAGAGGCTCGCATGGCAGGCCTCGTTGCCGAGGGTTGGCTGGCGGTTGACGAGACGCAGGCCGCCGGCCTCCACGGCATAGGATGCAACCGCGCTCTGGTCGGTGCCACTGATTTCGCAGGTCGTGTAGAGCCGCCCGCGCGTCGGGTCGGTCACCAGCCACGCGGTGTCGTCGATACCGCCGGCGACGTCGATGAGACTCAACTGCCCCGTTTCGTCGTCGAAGGCCAGCCGGCCGATGCCCTGGCCGTTGGCTGCGCCGTACTGAGGCATCTGGCGCGTGAGGCTTCCCGTAAAGGCGTGGACAGGCACGTGCGTCTCCCTCCCCCTTTGCACTCCCGCGATCGTTCGGACCGTCTGCGCACCCTGTCTCGGCAGGGCGGCGGAAGTGCATTGACACCACTAGTATGGTAGAACTACAAGTATTTGACAAGGGAGGAAGCTGGCATGGATGAACCAGCAGGCAGTCGCAGGCCATTCGACGACGTCGTGCTCGTCACCGGGGCGGCGATGGGTATCGGCCGCGGCGTGGCCGAGGTCCTCGCAGCCGAGGGCAAGAAGCTCGTGCTGTTCGATCTCAACGCCGACATGTTGCATGCGACTGCGCAGGAACTGGGCGGCAACGCCGCCGCAATGGTGGGCTCGGTAACGCGCCTCGCCGACTGCGAGGCTGCCGTGCAGCTTGCCGTCGATCGCTTCGGCGGGCTCGGCGGCGTCTCCCACAACGCCGGCATCCAGACCTATGGCGACGCGGTGACGACGACCCCGGAACTCTGGGCGCGCACTCTCGATACCAATCTGACGGGCAGCTTCTACGTCGCGAAGGCCGCGATGCCGGAGCTGCGCCGGAACCGGGGCGCCATCGTCTTCACCGCCTCGGTGCAGGGCATGGCCGCGCAGAAGGGGGCGCTCGCCTACGTCGTCTCCAAGCACGGGCTCATCGGGCTCGTTACCGGCATGGCCATGGACGAGGCCGAACACGGCGTGCGCGTCCTCGGGGTTGCCCCCGGCTCGGTGGAGACGCCGATGCTGCGCTGGGCCATCGACCAGGACCCCAACCCGTCCGCCCTCGAGGAGGAGATCGACGGCATGCACCCGATCGGCCGCCGCGGCCAGCCGCGCGAGATCGGCGAAGTCGTCGCCTTCCTCCTCTCCGACAAGGCATCGTTCATGACCGGCGAAACCGTACGCGTCGATGGCGGGATGCTGGCCCGCATTCCGGGCGCGCCCAAGAAGGCCGACGGCAGGTCCACCTAGAGATTTGAGCTATATGAAGATCGTAGACATCAAAGCCACCACCGTCGCCGTGCCGCTCGAGGCGCCACTGCGCCATGCTTCGGGCGCCCATTGGGGTCGCTTCGTGCGCACCGTCGTCGAGGTGGTGACGGACGAGGGCATTTCCGGCTGGGGCGAACTCGGCGGCGGTGGCGAAAGCGCCGAGGCCGCGGTGAAGGGCCTCTTGCCCTACCTCAAGGGCCACGATCCGCTGCAGCTGGAGCAGCTGCGCTGGAAGATCATGAACCCGGTGGCTAGCCTCTATAACTCGCGCATGCAGCTGCATGCGGCGATCGAGATGGCCTGCATGGATGCGGCGGGCAAGGCGCTCGGCATCCGCGCCTGCGACCTGATCGGCGGCGCCCTGCGCGAGTCCATCCCCTTCGCCTCCTATCTCTTCTACCGCTACGGCAACGAGGAAAACGGTTTTGGCGACGAGTTCGGCGCCGACGAGCTGGTCGCCGAGGCCAAGCGCCAGAAGCAGTTGCACGGCTTCAAGTCGCACAAGCTCAAGGGCGGCGTCTTCTCGCCCGAGCACGATGTCGAGGTCTTCTCCGCCATCGCCGAGGCGCTGCCCGGCGATCGCTTCCGCCTCGACCCCAACTCGGTCTGGTCGGTCGAGGAATCGATCTGGGTGGCCAAGGAGATCGAGCACATCCGCAACGACTATTTCGAGGATCCGTGCTTCGGCCTCGAAGGCATGCGCCGCCTGCGCGACCGCATCTCCATCCCCACCGCGACCAACACCGTGGTGGTGAATTTCGAGCAGCTCGCCAGCTGCATCAAGCACGACGCGGTCGACGTGATCCTGCTCGATACGACCTTCTGGGGCGGGCTCCGCCAGGCCTACAAGGCCGGCCAGGTGCTGGAAACCTTCCAGTTCGGCGCCTCGGTACACTCGTCCGGTGAGCTGGGGATCCAGCTCGCCTCGATGCTGCACCTCGGGGCTGCGCTCCCCAACATGAGCTTCGCCGCCGATGCACACTACCATCACCTGCTCGACGACATCATCGTCGGCGGCAAGCTGAAATACGTCGATGGCGAGATCGCCGTGCCCAAGGGCCCGGGTCTCGGCGTCGAGGTCGACCGCGAGGCGCTGGCCAGATACGCCGCCTACTACAGGGAAGTCGGCGGCTACACCTACGATCGCGATCCCGGACGGCCCGAGTGGTACTCGGTCCAGCCCGAGATGCGCTACGCCGATCCGGCGCGGCACTGAGGGGGCGATCGCATGGCAACCGTAACCCTCCGCGACATCGTCAAGATCTACGGCGACTTCGTCGCCATCAAGGGCATCGACCTCGACATCGAGGATGGCACCTTCGTGGTGCTCGTCGGTCCCTCCGGCTGTGGCAAGTCGACCCTGCTGCGCATGATCGCCGGGCTCGAGACCATCTCGCACGGCGAACTCAGGATCGGCGACAGGCTGGTGAACGACCTGCCGTCCCGCGAGCGCGGCATCTCGATGGTGTTCCAGTCCTACGCGCTCTATCCGCACATGAGCGTGCGCGACAATCTCGGTTTCGGCCTCAAGATCAGCGGCGTGCCCAAGCCCGAGATCGAGCGGCGGCGCAGCGAGGCGGCCGGCATGCTGGGGCTCAACCCTTACCTCGACCGCCGGCCCAGCCAGCTGTCGGGCGGCCAGCGCCAGCGCGTCGCCATCGGCCGCGCCATGGTGCGCGAGCCCGAGGTGTTCCTGTTCGACGAGCCGCTCAGCAACCTCGACGCCAAGCTGCGCAACCAGACGCGCGTCGAGATCAAGCGCCTGCAGCGCCAGCTCGGCGCGACGGTGGTCTTCGTCACGCACGACCAGGTCGAGGCGATGACGCTGGCCGACAAGATCGTCGTGCTCAACGATGGGCGTGTGGCCCAGATCGGTTCCCCGCTCGACGTGTTCGAGCGGCCGGCCAACCAGTTCGTCGCCGGCTTCATGGGGGCGCCGTCGATGAACTTCATCCCGGCGGTCGTGGGCGAGGGCGGCGTCCTCGAGGCCGCCGGCATCCAGTTGCCGGTCGATGCCTCCCGCTTCCACCTGCCGGAGCCAGGTACTGCGGTGACGCTGGGCGTGCGGCCCGAGGACGTGGTGCCCGAGGGACATGGAACGCGGCCCGCCGTCGGCGCCGATTTCACCGGTGCCGTGGAGTTCGCCGAAATGCTGGGCGACCAGAGCCTGCTGTTCACCAGCCTCGGCGGTACCGAGCTGGTGGCGCGCATGCAGCACCCTCGGGCAATCGAGCCCGGCGAGGCCGTCCGCTTCCGCATCGACGGCGCGCGCATCCATCTGTTCGACGGCCAGACTGAAGACTCGCTGCTGAGGTGAGTGAGACGTGCGTGAACAAGAACGACGACAAGGGAGATTCAGGATGTCGTTTATGAAGACCATGACCGCGGCGGGCATTATCGCCGCACTTGGCGCAGGCCCGGGGCTGGCCCAGGACTTGACGCTCTACTCGGACAAGACCGGCTGGAACCCGGGCATCACGGCCATGGCCGAAGAGGCCAACAAGGCCTCGGGCGCCAACATCAAGGTTCAGGACCTGACGCCGACCGACAAATACCAGGCGTTCATGCAGACCTCGATCGCCGGCAATAACGTCCCGGCCATGTTCACCTGGTGGAACGGCCAGCAACTCAGTGACCTGGTGGCGACCGGCGTGGCCGCCGACCTCACTCCGTACTGGGACGCGGCGATCGCCAACGGCGACTATTCTGCGGCGCAGCGCGAGCTCGTCACCGTCGACGGCAAGCCCTACGGCCTGCTTCTCAACGTCGCCAACTGGGTGATGTTCTACAACAAGAACCACTTCGAGCAGGCCGGCATCGCCGCCCCGCCGACCACCTGGGCCGAATTCATCGATGCCGCGGACAAACTGAAGGCCGCCGGCTTCACGCCCATCAACGCCCCGGCATCGGGCGGCTGGATGCCGTTCATCTGGTTCAGCCAGCTGACCTTCGGCACCAACCCGGACAGCTTCGTCGGCCTGACCGACGGTTCGGTGGCCTATGACAGCGCCGATGTGCAGAACGCCTTCAAGGTCTGGGGCGAGATGTACGAGAAGGGCTACTTCACCGATCCGCGCGAGCAGCAGGCCGAGAAGTTCTTCGTCGATGGTACCGCCTCGATGTTCCTCATCGGCGACTGGATGACCGGCACGATCGTCGCCACCGGCATGAAGCCGAACGAGGATTTCGGCACCTTCCTCATGCCTGCGCTCAGCCCCGACGTGCAGCAGTCGGTGATCGTCGAAGCCTCGCCGATCGTCGTCTCCAAGGCCGCGCTCGACGCCAATCCCGACCTCGGCAAGGGCGTGCAGGCAATGATGGGCGTCGAAGCCGCCAACGGCCTCGGCTCTGCGGTCCAGGTCTACAACGGCAACCTCAAGGCAACGGCGCCCAACGAGATCATCGCGGCCAATGCCGAGATGGTCGCGGCCGCCAAGCCCCGCGCCCTCGTGCGCTGGTGGGAAGCCGTGCCGTCGCAGATCCAGGGCGACCTCGTGGCTGCCATGGGCGCCTTCATGTTCAACCCGACCGCCGACCAGGCGGCCGAGACGATGAAGACCATGCAGACCATCAACGCCGACTACTGGGCCTCGAAGTAAGAAGCCATCCTCCAGGCGGTCGCGTCCTTTGGGACGCGGCCGGTCCTTCTACCGGAGCCGACAATGGACACCGCCTCGACAATGCTGAGCCCACAGGTGCTGAAGGAAGCGCGCCGGCGTGAGAGCCGCGCCGCCTGGGCGCAGACATGCGTCGCCTGGCTGTTCATCGCCCCTGCGGTGGTCATGGTGTCGGTCTTCCTACTTCTGCCGGTGGTGTTCAATGTCATCCTGAGCTTCACCAAGTGGCAGAAGTTCACCGGGCTCGACCAGTTCGCCGGCTTCAACAACTACGCGCGCCTGTTCCGGCTCCCGTACTTCTCCGAGGCATTGAGCAACACCGCGCTCTGGGTCGTCGGTGCCGTGGTGTTCCCGCTGGCCGTCGGCCTCGGGCTCGCACTGCTCCTGCGCAACATCCCCTTCCAGGAGACGTTCAAGAGCATCTTCTTCCTGCCGCGCGTGCTGGCGCCCACCGCCGTCGGTGCCATCTGGTACTACGTCTACGCGCCGCGCGGCGTGCTCAACTCCGCCATCACCAATGTCACCGGCCAGCCCTTCGATTTCGGTTGGCTCTACTCGCCCGCCACGATCACCGGTTCGGTGATCTTCACCTTCGTGTGGAGCACGCTGGGCATCACCATGGTGCTGCTGCTGCTCGGCCTCGCTGCCATTCCCAAGGATCCGATCGAGGCGGCGCGGGTCGACGGTGCGTCGCCGGCGCAGATCTTCCGCCACATCATCTGGCCCCTGCTGCTGCCCACCGTGCTCGTCGTCACCATTCTCAACGTCGCCGCGGGCTTCACCACCTTCGACCTGCTGTGGGTGATGGCGGCCGACTACCCGGGCAAGCGCACGCTCTCGCTTGCGGTCTATATGTATTACGAGAGCTTCTCCAACGGCGCCTGGGCTTATGGCTCGGCGGTGGCCGTGGTGCTGGGTGCGATGGTGATCGCCGTCTCCGCGCTGCTGGCCGTCCTGCAGTCCCGCGTCGCCAAGAATATCCGCTGAGGCAGTTGCAATGGCCGTCGATATCACGAACCGCGCCTTCATTTCCGGGCTCATCGAAAAGGAGCGCAAGGCGCAGCGCGTCGGTGGACGCTGGCTGGTGGTCCCGGTGATCGCCCTCGCCCTCGCCTACCTGACGCCGCTCTATTACCTCGTCGTCACGGTCTTCAAGACCTCGGAAGAGTACGCCCGCAAGGGCGTACTGGAACTGCCCGATTCGCTTGCCCCGCTCGTCAGCAACAGCGTGCAGGCCTGGAACGTTGCGCACCTGGGCACTGCGGCGCTCAACTCGTTCAGCTACGCGCTCATCGGCGGCGCCCTTGCCGTCGCCATCGCGGCTGCCGCCGCCTATGGCATGACGCGGCTCAACCTGCTCGGCGCCAACGGCTGGTTCATGCTGATCTTCACCGGCACGCTCTTCCCGTTCCAGATGTACCTGGTGCCGCTGCTTTTCGGCTACCAGCGGCTGGGGCTGATCAACACCTGGGGTGGCATGCTGCTGCTCTATGTAGCGCTCTGCATCCCGTTCCCGCTGCTGGTGCTGCGCAACTCCTTCTCCGCCATCACCCGCGAGGTCGACGAGGCCGCACGCATCGAGGGCGCGTCCGAATGGCGGGTCTTCATTTCGATGATCGTGCCGAATGCCATGGGCCCGATGATCGCGCTCTTCCTGCTGCAGTTCACCTTCATCTGGAACGATCTGCTGTTCTCCTCGATCCTCGCCAACGGCATCGAGGTGCGCTCCGTCATGGTGGCGCTGCAATCGCTGCAGGGCACCTATTCGACGATTGGTCCCAATGTGGTGATTACGGCCTCGCTGATTTCGAGTATTCCCACCGTGCTTTTGTTCATTGCCTTGAGGAAATATTTCATGGCTGGCCTGCAACTCGGGACGAAATGAGTACGATCGTGGCAAGGCGTTCGCGCAGCGCGCTCCTGGGCGATGAGGGCCGTGGTGACCGGCAGGAAAGCTCGATCGCCGCACAGGTGCATGATGTGCTGATGGAGCGCATCCTGGATATGGAGTTGCCGCCCTTCGAGGAACTGTCGGAGGCCCGGCTGGCCGCCGAGTTCGGTGTCAGCCGCACGCCGGTGCGCGAGGCGCTGGCCCGGCTTGCGAGGCGCGGCCTCGTCGACATCCTGCCCCAGCGCGGCACCATCGTCTCCCCGCTCAGCGAGGAGCTGATCGCCAAGTCGCGCTTCATCCGCGAGGCGCTGGAGCGCCCGCTGGCCCGGCTTGCCGCGGAGAAGCTGACGCCCGAAATTGAAGCGCTGCTCACGCGCGAGGTGGCGCTGCAGCAGACCTTCGCCAATCTCTCCGACGACCAGAGCTTTCTTGCCTCCGACGAGCGCTTCCATGCGCTGATCGCCAAGGCCGCCGGTTTCGAGTCGATCTGGGACGACGTGCGCGAGGCCAAGTTCCACATGGACCGCGTCCGCCGCCTGTCGCTGCTGAGCCAGGAGCACATGTTCTTCATCGTGCGCGAGCACGAGGAGATACTCGCCCGCCTCAAGGACCACGACGTCGAGGGCGCCGACCGCTCCATTGCCGTGCATCTCACCTCGGTCATGCATGAGCTTGACGTGATCCGCGACCGCCACCCCGAATATTTCACTCGCGAGGCGAGGTCGTAGGGCCTTCATTCGCCGGCTTCGACTGATGGACCGCTTTACGGGCGCGCGATGGTCATGTTCCATCGCGCCCGGACGGCGCGGCTCGCCTCACTGAGGCCGCGCCAGGAGGAAAGCACATGAAGTACCGCTACCTGGGCCGTTCCGGCCTGCTCGTCTCGCGTCTCTGCCTCGGCACCATGACCTTCGGCAACGCCCAGTGGGGCTGCGACCAGGAAGGTTCGAGCGCCATCATCAGGAAGTTCGTCGAGGGCGGCGGCAACTTCATCGACACGGCCAACAGCTATTCGAACGGCGAGTCCGAGAAGATCCTCGGCGTCGCGCTGAAGGACTACAACCGCGACCACCTGGTCATCGCCACCAAGTGCTGGTTCCCGTCCGACCCCGCGGTCACTGCCCGCGGCCTGTCGCGCAAGAACATCGTCGAGGCCTGCGAGGCAAGCCTCAGGCGGTTGGGCACCGACTACATCGACCTCTACCAGTTCCATGGCCCCGATCCCTACACCCCGATCGAGGAGAGCCTCAGGGCCGCCGACGACCTCATCCGCGCCGGCAAGATCCGCTATCTCGGCTGCTCGAACTTCTATGGCTTCCAGATCGCGAGGGCCAATGGCGTCGCCGCGCTGAAGGGCTACGAGCCGCTGGTTTCGGCCCAGCACCTCTACAACCTCGTGCGCCGCGACATCGAGCGCGAAATCCTGCCGGCCTGCGATGCCGAGGGCCTCGCCATGATCTGCTGGAGCCCGCTGGCCGCCGGCATGCTGAGCGGCAAGTACAGCGGCACCGAAAAGCCCGACGCCAACTCGCGCATCGGCATCCAGGCGGCGATCACCCTGCCGCGCTACTGGTTCGAGGATTCGCTGAAGCTGATCGACCTCGTGATCGAGACAGCCAGGGAACTGGACAAGACCCCGAGCCAGGTCGCTCTCAGCTGGCTGTTCGGCGACCGGCGCGTGACCGCCGCCATCATCGGCGCCCGTCGCGTCGAGCAGGTGGAAGAGAACATGCTGGCCGGCGACTTCGACCTGCCCGAGGAGAGCCGCCAGAAGCTGACCGACGCCATGCCGCTCAAGCTCGGCTATCCCTACGAGTGGATGAACACCAACCTGCCGGGAACCTTCGGCAAGGCCGAGTTCGAGCCCCCGCACAGCCAGCGCTTGCCGCTTTAGGCGAGCATCGAATGCCTTGCTCTCATCGCCGGACGAGCCGGCGGTGTGGGCAAGCCGTCGTGCGGGAAACTGCTATTCCTGCAGCCCGTCCAGCCAGCCGATCACTGCCGCGTTGAATTCTGCCGGACGCTGCACCGGGGCAAAATGGCTGACGCCCGGGAGCATGAGCAGACGCGCCCGCGGCAGCGTCCGCGCCAGATAGGCCGCATGCTCGGGCCGGATGAACTCGTCATCCTCCGCCTGCACCACCAGCACCGGCACGTCGATCGCCTCGAGCTCGGTGGCCGAGTAGTCCGGCTGCGTGCCTTGCATCACGCCCAGCGCACCTGAGAGCGCCTCGAACTGCCCCGGTGTCGGCGACAGCGCCGCATGATCGGCCCTGTGCCGTTCGAGGCACCGTCCGATCCGCTCGGTGAACTCGAACGGATGCGTCCCGCTGGCATCGACATTGCAGGCGAAAAAGAACACGCCGGCGACCCGTCCGGGCTGCATCCGCGCCATGGCGAGGCCGGTGCAGGCCCCGTCGCTCCAGCCCACGACCGGGGCCCGCTCGACCCCATGCACGTCGAGGACCGCGAACACGTCGCGCGCCATCTGGTCGTAGCCGAGCGGGCTGCCATCCCACGTGCTCCGGCCGTGCCCGCGGCTGTCGATAAGGATCACGCGGCGACGGACCGCGACCAGTGCGGGGACCAGGTGTCCCCAGTTGCCGGCATTGCCCATGCCGCCATGGAGCAGCACGACCGGCGGGCCGTCGCCATAGCTTGCCGACCAGATGCGCGCGCCCGCGCTGTCGGTGAAGGCGACAGCCGCAGCCTCGGGTAACGGTGGTGGTCCCGTCGCCGCGAACTGCTCGAGCGTATCGTCGCGAAATTCCATGCCCCAGCGTTACCCGGCCAGCCACACGATGCAACTGGTCGAATGGGGCGCGGCGGTTTCGACGCTAGAAGAAGGCTCTGAAGCCGATGGCGAGCACGTCCGCCGCCCCGTGCACGCCGCCGACGGTGCCCCAGGCGCCGCTGCGATGGTGCATGCGGGCGAACACCTCGTAGCTGCCGTCGGTGGGGCCGACGCTGAGTTCAGGGCCCATGTAGATGAGCAGGTGTCCGTCGCCGTCATACTGCTCGATGCGGCGCGTCTCGCCACCCGCCATGTAGCCCGTTACGGCGCTGAGCCCCAGCGTGAGGGCGGGAGCGACGCGCAGCGGGCCGAGGTCGAAATTGTAGCGTGCGAACAGTCCCGCCCAGGCCTCCAGCGAACTCTGCTCGCCGAAGCGGCCGGCCAGACCGGTTTCCACGCCATAGAGACCGCCATGCAGATCGCCCCAGCCGCGCTGGTAGCCGCCACCGAACAGGTAGTTGTCCTCGAACCCCTGGTTCGGCGGGTCGATCTGCTTGAACACGGCCCCGGCAAAACCGAACACCGCCTCGAACTGGGGTGAGTTGAAGTCGAAGGCCCGGGCCGGCGCCGCCGCCAGCGCTGCCGACGCGAGCGCCAGCGCCAGCGCCAGCTGCCTGGCACGTCTGCTATGGAAGAGCCGCATGGAGTGGAGCCTCGTCGATAGTCCGGGGGCCACTACGGTGCTTCGCGGGTCGTTTCCGCCTTGATGACGTCCGCATGCGTCAATGCCCCTATAGGGGCCAAGATGGGATCGTCGCTTCGTGGCCCGCCATCAGAATACGAGGCGGGCGGTTTGGTTGCGTCGTGACGACGTTATCCCGGCGCTAGTGTTGCCTCCGCGCATCCCTGAGCGGGCGATCCAGCCCGCGGCGGGCTTCTCCGGCCATGCGCACCAGCGTCTTG
>JAEYZJ010000312.1 GCA_023430705.1 Pseudomonadota bacterium
TGCCGTGCCCGCTGTCGGAAATCCGGAACGTCGCGACCTGCAGGCGGTAGCCGACCTCGAACTCGACATGGCCGGCGTCGGTGAACTTGATGGCGTTGGAGAGGAGGTTGACGAGGATCTGCCGCAACCGCTTCTCGTCGGTACGCACGAACTGCGGCAGCCCGGCCGAGCGCCGGTGGCGGAACTCGAGCCCGCGCGCCTCGGCCTGCAGCCGGAACATGTCGACGATCTGGTCGAGGAAGTCGTGGATGTTGATCTCGTTGGAATAGACCTGCAGCCGGCCCGCCTCGATGCGCGAGATGTCGAGCAGCCCGTCGATGAGGCCGCTGAGATGCTCGGCGCTGCGGCGGATGACCTGGATCGACGACTTGCGCCCGGCCGGCACCGCGTCGTCGCGCTCGAGGATCTGGGCATAGCCGAGCACCGCATTGAGCGGGGTGCGCAACTCGTGGCTGAGCCCGACGACGTAGCGGCTCTTGGCCTGGTTGGCCGCCTCGGCGCTCTCCTTGGCCTTCTGCAGGGCCGCATCGGTGCGGCTGTGGGCGGCGATCTCCTTGAGCAGCAGCGTCGTCTGGCGCGAGCTCTCCTCCTCGGCGACGAGCCGGCTGTCCTTGGCGAGGACGAAGAACCAGGTGACGATGCCCGCGACCACCGCGAAGACGAAGAACACCACCGCGATGGTGCCGCCGACGACTTCGGCCGTATCGGGCGCCGCGCGCGAGGCGAAGTAGTAGATCATCGCCAGCAGCGCGCCGATCGCCACCATCGAGCTGCCCGCGAGGATGCCGTAGCGCCCGAGCCGGGTCTGCAGCCGGTCGAGCACCCATTGCGGCAGCACCGTCGCCACCACCGCATGCGCCTGCGCCCTGAGGTGGGCGTTGGGCTTGCAGAGGTCGTGGCAGCGGGCATCGAGCGAGCAGCAGAGCGAGCAGATCGGGGCCGCATAGGCCGGGCACCACGCCATGTCCTCGGGCTCGAACGGATGCTCGCAGATCGAGCAGGTCACGGACTGCAGTCTGGCCCAGGCCTTGCGCGGCTTGCGCGCCAGGTAGTAGCGGCCCTTCGTCGCCCAGGCGATGAGCGGGGAGACGACGCAGGCGACCACCAGCGCGATATAGGGCGCCAGCGCCGCCGCCATCGGCCCGAAGACGCCGAAATGGGCGACCAGCGCCACCGTGGCCGAAATGGTCATGGCGCCCAGACCGACCGGGTTGATGTCGTAGAGATGGGCCCGCTTGAACTCGATGCCGGGCGGCGCGAGGCCGAGCGGCTTGTTGATGAACAGGTCCGCCGAGATGGAGCAGAGCCACGCCATGGCGACGATCGAGAAGATGGTCAGCGTCGCCTCGAGCAGCCGGTAGATGCCCAGTTCCATCAGCAGCAGGGCGATGGCGACGTTGAACAGCAGCCACACCACGCGCCCCGGATGGCTGTGCGTGAGGCGCGAGAAGAAGTTCGACCAGGCGAGCGAGCCGGCATAGGCGTTCATCACGTTGATCTTGAGCTGGCTGACGACGACGAAGACCGCCATCAGGATCAGCGCCAGCGTCTCGTCGGGAATGATGTAGCCGAAGGCGATGGCATACATCTGGCCCGGCTCGGCCGCATGCTCGGGCGAGACCCCGTGCGTGAGCGCCAGCACCGCGAGGAAGGAACCGGCGAGGAGCTTGGGCGCCACCATCACCACCCAGCCCGCGCCGGCGAGGAACACCGCCAGCCGGTGGCGCCGCTTGTTCGACTGCACGTCGGCCGGCAGGAAGCGCAGGAAGTCGACCTGCTCGCCGATCTGCGTCATCAGCGCGAGGATGACCGCCGAGGCGGCGCCGAACTTGGCGACCTCGAACGGGGCGAAGGTGCCCGGCGCCCCCGCGGCTTCCCCGAGCCCGGCGAAGGCCACCCAGATGTTGACCTTCTGCCAGTCGACCAGCGCGATGGCGATGAAGGGCAGCACGTTGAGCACGATCCAGATCGGTTGCGTCACCAGCTGGAACCGGCTGATCAGCTTCACCCCGTGCGTCACCAGCGGGATCACCACCACCGCGCTGATGATGTAGCCCAGCCAGAGCGGCAGCCCGAAGGCGAGCTCCAGCGCGCTCGACATGATCGAGGCCTCGATGGCGAAGAGGATGAAGGTGAAGCTCGCATAGATCAGCGAGGTGATGGTCGAGCCGATGTAGCCGAAGCTCGCGCCGCGGGTGAGCAGGTCGACGTCGACGCCGTGCCGGCTGGCATAGCGGGCGATCGGCAGCCCGATGGCGAGGATGGCGATCGAGGCGATGACGATGGCGACCATGGCGTTGGTGGTGCCGTAGCTCAGCGTGATCGCCCCGCCGATGGCCTCGAGGGCGAGGAAGGAGATCGCGCCGATGGCGGTGTGCGAGATGCGCGTGGTCGAGAACTGCCGCGCCGACTTGGCGGTGAAGCGCAGCGCATAGTCCTCGAGGGTCTGGTTGGCGACCCATCGGTTGTACTCGCGCCGGATGGGAATGATCCGCTGTCGCGCCATCGCCCTGTCTATTATCTCGCCAGTCGGCGCATTTGCATAAAAAAGCGCCGGGGCGTTTTGTGTAGCACGCACAGCGCCGTAGTCACGCGGAAATGCGGTGGCCGGGGTCCGGCCGGCCGGACCTACGTCAATCGACGTATGGGGCGCTGCCCCGATCCGTCCCAGTGTCCCACGAGGAACCAGCGCTCCTCCTGACGTCTGGCTTCTCAACGGGACATTCGAGGGATCAAACAGATGACCATAAAACTCACGCGCAGGGCGGTGATAGCCGCGGCGCTGGCCGGTTCGATGGCCGCAACCCTTGCGCCGGCCTGGGCGCAGGAAGACACCATCAAGGTCGGCATCCTCCACTCGCTGTCGGGCACGATGGCGATCTCGGAAACCACGCTCAAGGACACGATGCTGTTCCTGATCGACGAGCAGAACAAGAAGGGCGGCCTGCTGGGCAAGAAGCTCGAGCCGGTCGTGGTCGACCCGGCTTCGGACTGGCCGCTGTTCGCCGAAAAGGCGCGCGAGCTGATCAGCGTGAACAAGGTCGCTGCCGTCTTCGGCTGCTGGACCTCGGTTTCCCGCAAGTCGGTGCTGCCCGTCTTCAAGGAGCTGAACTCGATCCTCTTCTACCCCGTGCAGTACGAGGGCGAGGAATCCGAGCGCAACGTCTTCTACACCGGCGCCGCGCCGAACCAGCAGGCCATCCCGGCCGTCGACTACCTGATGAACGAGGAAGGCGTCGAGCGCTGGGTCCTCGCCGGCACCGACTACGTCTATCCGCAGACCACCAACAAGATCCTCGAGCAGTACCTCAAGGACAAGGGCGTGGCCGCCGATGACATCATGATCAACTACACGCCGTTCGGGCACTCCGACTGGCAGACGATCGTGTCGGACATCAAGGCCTTCGGCTCGGCCGGCAAGAAGACCGCCGTGGTCTCGACCATCAACGGCGACGCCAACGTGCCGTTCTACAAGGAACTCGCCAACCAGGGCATCAAGGCCGATGACATCCCGGTCGTGGCCTTCTCGGTGGGTGAGGAAGAGCTCGCCGGCTTCGATACGGCTCCGCTGGTGGGCCACCTCGCTGCCTGGAACTACTTCCAGTCGGTCGATACGCCCGAGAATGCCGCCTTCATCGAGGCCTGGCGCACGTTCATCGGCAACCCCGAGCGCGTGACCAACGACCCGATGGAAGCCCATGTCGTCGGCTTCAACCTGTGGGTCCAGGCCGTCGAGAAGGCCGGCACCACCGATACCGACGCCGTGCTCGACGCCATCATCGGCCTCGAGACACCGAACCTGACCGGCGGCATCGCCAAGATGCTCCCCAACCACCACATCACCAAGCCCGTCCTGATCGGCGAAATCCAGGCCGACGGCCAGTTCGACGTGGTGTGGGAGACCGAGGAAGAAGTGCCGGGCGACGCCTGGACCGACTTCCTGCCGGAATCAAAGGTGCTGGAAGCCGACTGGGTCGACCTGAAGTGCGGCAACTACAACACCGAGACCAAGACCTGCGGCGCGATGTAATCGCCTGACCGAACAAGGCGGGGGCGTTCGCGCCCTCGCCTCCTGCTCTCCACTCCCCTCTCGAGGCCGACGATGAACGCGATGCGACTTGTGCACCTGGTTGCGCTCCTCCTTGCCCTCTTCACCAT
>JAEYZJ010000316.1 GCA_023430705.1 Pseudomonadota bacterium
ACTGGTCGAGGGGGGTGAAGCAGGCCCGCGCCTGGGCGCCGCACATGGCCCACGCCCGCGGCCTGATCGACACCACGATAGACGACCTGCCGGTGCGGCGCACGGTGGTGGTGCTCGGCTCGGGACCACTGTTCGAGCTGCCGCTCGAAGCGCTGGCCCGGACCTTCGAACGGGTCATCCTCGTCGACCGGGCGCACCTCTCCGCGATCCTCCCGCGCCTTGCCCGCTACGGCAATATCGAGCTGCAGTGGCGCGACCTCGGAGGCGGGGATCCGCTCGGCTTCCTGCGGGAAGTAGGGAAACTGGACTGGGTGATCTCGGCCAACCTGCTCGGCGCCCTGGCGGCGGGCGAGCCGGGCGGGGAGGGCGGCCGGACCGTCGGGCAGCACCTCGCGGCGCTACGCGCCCTGCCCTGCCCCGCAACCCTCATCACCGATATCGACTACCGGGTCTTCAACCGGCACGGCGTCGTGCTCGACAGCGCCGACCTGATGCACGGCCACCGGCTGCCGCGCTCCGGTCTGCGCTGGAAATGGGAGGCGGCGCCCTTCGGCGTGCAGGCCCGGCACACGCGGCGCGTCCATTCGGTCGCCGCGTGGCCGGACTGGCGCGAGGCCGATCCGCGCTAGACGAGGCGCGCCTCGAGGCTGACGTTGATCGCTCCGAGGGCCCGCGAGACCGGGCACTCGGCCTTGGCCTTCTCGGCCAGCTCCGTGAATTTCGCCTGATCGATCCCGGGAACCTTGCCCTCGAGCACGAGTGCGCTGCCGGTGATGCCCGTGCCCGGCACGAGCTCGACGTTGGCGGTGACGCTGAGGCTTTCCGCCGGCGTGCCGTTGTCGGCGAGGAAGGCGCTGAGCTGCATGGCGTAGCAGCCCGAATGCGCCGCCGCGATCAGTTCCTCCGGATTGGTGCCGGAACGGCCGTCTTCATCGACGAAACGGCCCTTGAACGTATAGGGGAGCGCGGAAAAGGCCCCGCTCTGGACATCGAGTTCACCCCCACCCTCACGCAGGGTACCTTTCCAGACGGCCGTTGCATGTCTCTTCATCTATGCTCTCCATTGCTTGGGAGGGGGAACCTAGAAAGCCCCGGCAACAAGCAAAAGTTCCTCGCAGTCATGCGAGCGCCGGCAACTGGCGGTTCCTGTCCGTGATCGTCCGAACACTTGCCTAGACCGCGTCTTCGCGCATAAGCAGGGCTCTGGGTTGCCGGGGGATACTCGTGGTCACGCTGAAGGAAATCGCCAAGGCTGTGGGCGTGTCGACCGCGACCGTGTCGCGCGTGCTCAACTTCGACCAGACGCTTTCGGTAACCGAGAAGACGCGGCAGGCGATCATCGAGACCGCCGAGGCGATGAAATACGAGACGCCCCGTGCGCGCAACCGCACCTACCAGCAGGGGCTGAGCAAGGTGGCGCTGGTGCATTACCTGCGCCCCGAGCAGGAGCTGGTCGATCCCTACTATGTGGGGTTGCGGCTGGGCATCGAGAGCCGCTGCCAGGCGCTCAAGATCGAGACCATCAAGGTCTACCACACCGACCGCCTGCCCGAGGCCTCGCTGCTGCGCGCCGCCTCCGGCATCATCGCCATCGGCCGGCACGACGAGGCCGAGATCGCCTGGCTCAAGCGGCACAACCGGAACCTCGTCTTCGCCGACTTCACTCCGCCAACCGACGAGGTCGACTCCGTCGAGTCCGACCTGATGCTGGCCACCCGCAAGCTGCTGCAGTCGCTGACGCTGGCGGGCTATCGCCGCATCGCCTTTGCCGGCTGGGTCGACGTCTATGACGGCGTCGCACCCACCCAGCCGGAACGGCGCTGCCGCGCCTACATGCAGTGGGCCAAGCAAGCCGGGACTTTCGACGAGCGCCTGTGCCTCACCGGCAGCAAGACCGAGGAGAGCGGTTACGAGCTGACGCGCCGCATCCTCGCCCTTCCGGACCGGCCCGACGCGCTCGTCACCGCCAACGACAACATGGCGGTGGGCGCCTATCGGGCCATCATCGAGATGGGGCTGCGCATCCCCGACGACATCGCCGTGGCGAGCTTCAACGACATCTCGGTGGCCCAGTTCATGAACCCGCCGCTCACCACCGTGCACCTGCCCGCAGAGGAGATCGGCGAGGGCGCGGTCGAGCTGCTCCTCGAGCGGATCGGGGGGCGCGAACTGCCCAAGCGGGTGACGCTTGCGACCAGCCTGCGCTGGCGCGCCAGCACCCGCGGCCTGCCTGGCGGACAGGCCCGCTAAATATTTACTGAAAACTTGCGCCCCGCACGGGCCCTCGCTAACAATGAGCCATGGCGGGAGAGGACCGCCCGGTCTTGGAGGAGATCATGGTTCAGCGTTCGCCCCGGCTCCTGCCGGGTTGCATGAGCTAGCACTCATTACACTGCACGCATCGCGCGGCGGGCCAGCCCGGGGCGTCTCGCCCCCTTCGGGCTGATTGCCGGCACGGTGCAACCATTGGCGACAGTGCGTCTGGAGGGACGCCTCACCAGGGCACAGAGGGGGAATATGCCAGGAACGGATACGCCGACGCGGCGAAAGTCCCTGCTGCGACAGCTGGCAGACAGCAGGATACTCCTGCTCATGTGCGTGCCTGCGATCGTCTTCTTCATCGTCTTCAACTACATGCCGATGCCCGGCGCGTGGATCGCGTTCACCAACTTCAACTACCGCGACGGCATCTTCGGCAGCCCTTCGTGGGCTTCAAGAACTTCGAGTTCCTGCTCAAGTCCGGCCAGCTCTGGCAGCTGACGCGGAACACCATCCTCTACAACCTCGCCTTCATCGTCCTGGGCAACATCCTGCAGATCGCCATCGCGATCATGCTCAACGAGATCCGCTCGACCTTCTTCAAGAAGATCAGCCAGGCAGCGATGTTCCTGCCCTTCTTCATCTCGGCCGTGCTGGTTGGCGTGATCGCGTTCAACCTGCTGAACTACGACACCGGCGCGATCAACGCGCTGATCCGGCAGACCGGCGGCGATCCGATCAAGATCTACTCGACGGCCGGCGCCTGGCCGCTGATCATCATCCTCGTCCACCTGTGGCAGTCGACCGGCTACGGCTCGATCGTCTACTTCGCGGCCATCATGGGCATCGACCGCAGCCTCTACGAGGCGGCGACGGTCGACGGGGCCTCCGCCTGGCAGCGCATCCGCTACGTCACCCTGCCCAGCCTCAAGCCGACCTTCATCATCCTGGTGCTGTTCTCGCTGGGCGGGATCATGCACGGCAATTTCGGCCTGTTCTGGAACCTCGTCGGCAACAACGCCTCGCTGTTCGCCACCACCGACATCATCGAGACCTCGGTCTACCGGATGGTGCTGAGCCAGAACAACTTCACCACCTCCACCGCCGTGGGCCTCTACCAGTCGCTGTTCGGCTTCGCCCTCGTCATGACGGCGAACTGGGTCGTGCGCCGGATCAACAAGGATTACGCGCTGTTCTGATGACCGACCGCACCAGTGAAAGCATCATCGGGCGCATCGAGGGGGTTGGCCTCGCACCGGCCAAGCCCCGCGCCATCAAGCTCGACCGCGGCGACATGGTGCTGCAGGCAATCTCGTACACCTTCGTGACGCTATTCGCCTTCTTCTGCCTGCTGCCCTTCGTGCTCATCGTGTCGGCCTCGTTCTCGAGCGAGGCGACCATCATGCGGACCGGCTTCGGCATCCTGCCCAAGGACTTCACGCTCACCGCCTACGAGTGGATCTTCAAGGCGCCCCGCCAGATCATCGGCTCCTACATCGTCACGGTCACGATGACGGTGTCCGGCACCGCGATCGGCCTGTTCATCATCTCGATGACCGGCTACGCGCTCAACCGGAAGGACTTTCCCTTCCGCAACCACATCTCGTTCTTCATCTATTTCACCACCCTGTTCTCGGCCGGCCTCGCCCCGACCTTCTTGTGGGTGGCGCGCGACCTGGGTCTGCGCGGCAGTTACCTCGCGGTGTTCCTGCAGCTGCTGATGACGCCCTGGCTCATCATCCTGATGAAGAACTTCATGCGCACGGTGCCCTACGAGGTGATCGAGAGCGGCAAGGTCGACGGCGCCGGAGACTTCCGTATCTTCGCCCAGCTCTGCCTGCCGATGATGAAGCCGGCGCTCGCAACCATCGGGCTGTTCCTCGCGCTCGGCTACTGGAACGAGTGGTACCTGAGCTCGCTCTACCTCGGCAGCACGGTGGAGTTCAAACCGCTCCAGTACCACCTCTACAACATCATCAACACGGCCAACGCGCTCCGCAACTCGGTGGCCGGGTCCAATGTCAGCATCACCAACCTGCCCAGCAACACGCTGAAGATGGCGAGCGCGGTCGTGGCCATCGGCCCGATCCTGCTGCTCTACCCCTTCATCCAGAAATACTTCGTCAGCGGCATCACCATCGGTGCGGTGAAGGGATGACGCCTGACTGAGTTGCGCCGCCGAACCGGTGATCGGCGGCTGTCTCGAACGTCTCGAGCCGAGGGAAAGTCACCGCGACCATAAGCAGTTCAGAGGAGGAGTTTGAAGTGCACAGAAGAAACACATTGCGGCTGGGGGCAGCGCTGCTGGCCCTTGGCATCAGCCTGCCGGCGCTGTCCGCCGGCGCGCTGGCCCAGGATGCGCCGGTCGAGATCACCATGCTGACGCTGGGCAACAAGCCCACCAACGGCCGCCTCGAGGCGATGCTCGAAAAGTTCAACGAGAAGCTCGTCGAGAAGGCCAACGCCAAGCTCGACCTGTTCTACATCGAGTGGGCCGACTGGCAGACGCAATACAACGTCCAGCTGCTCTCGGGCGACGACAATGTCGACCTGATCGCGACCGCGACCGACTGGCTCTTCGGCTGGGAGAACGCGCAGAAGGGCGCCTTCCTGCCGCTCAGTGAAGAGATGCTCAAGGCCCACGCGCCCAAGACCTGGGCCCAGGTCGAGGCGGATGGCCACTGGGACCTCACCAAGCTCGACGACGGCAACATCTACTTCCTCCCCGAGGACAACTACACCCAGTACACCAACCACGGCTTCTTCTACCGCGGCGACTGGGCCAGGGAAGCCGGCATCGAGAACGGCGAGATCACCAAGTTCGAGGATTTCTCCAAGTACTTCGAGTGGATCAAGGCCAACAAGCCCGACATCTACCCGTGGGACGTGCCGGGCACCAACGAGGCGGCGCTCACCGGCTACATCCAGGGGCACACCGACTTCCAGACCCTGCAGCAGGTCACGGCGGGCAACTTCTTCCCGTTCCACACCACGGCGGCGGCGCCCTACACCGTCACCTCCTGGTACATGGAGGGCGATGCCCTCATCGAAGCGGCCAACCTCGCCAAGCAGTGGAACGACCTGGGGGTCTGGCGCGAGGATGTCCTCAACTTCGACGGGGACTCGCGTGAGGCCCTCTATGCCGGCCTCACGGGGACCGATCAGCATCACACCCAGACCTACCTGACGCAGATCGTTTCCAACATGAACGCCAAGCAGCCCGGCTCCGACCCGAAGTTCTTCTACTGGGGTAAGGAAAACGGCAACTTCTTCAAGGACATCTACACCCACGGCGCCATGGCCGTGAGCGCCAACTCGCGCAATCCCGAGAAGGCGCTCGAGGTCTACGACCTGATCCGCAACGACAAGGAGATGTATATGCTCTTCGTCTACGGCATCGAGGGCGAGGACTACATCATCCGTGAAGACGGCGTGCTCGACCGTCCGGAAGGCTGGGACATGTCGACCATGGACCTCGCCACCAACTACTGGTGGGGCCGCACCGACGAGTTCGAGCCGGTCCGCACCACCGACGCGCCGAACAAGGCCGAGGTGATCGCCGAGCTCGACGCCGTCGCCAAGGACTATCCGTACTCGACACTGCTCATCAACAAGCCGAACATCGACTCGACGACCGCCGCCATGGCCGCGGTGCTCGCCGAGTACATTCCGCAGCTGCAGTACGGCAAGTTCGACGATCCGGCCGCGGCCGTCGCCGAGATGCGCCAGAAACTCAAGGACGTCGGCTACGAAGAGGCCCGCGCCTCGATCCAGGCGGACCTCGATGCCTGGAAGGCAGCGCGCAACCTCTAGCGCCCTGCCGACCAGTGCCGGACGGGGTTTGGGGGCCCCGTCCGGTCACCTGGAGGATTGACGTTGGATCGCCTGTTTTCTGCGGACTCGGTGCTGATGCGCGGCCTGACGCGGCTCGCTGACGTGATGATCCTCAACCTGCTGTTCCTTGCCACCTCGCTTCCGCTGGTGACGCTGGGGGCATCGCTCACGGCACTGAACTTCACCGCCATGCGCATCGGGGCGGGAACCTGCAATTCCGTCTCCGATGACTACTTCCGCTCCTTCCGCCGGAACTTCCGCCAGGCGACCGTGATCTGGCTGGTGCTGGCGCTGTTCGCCTGCGTGCTCGCCGCCTGGTACGTCGTCGTCACCAACCTCGCCGTGCCGCCGCTAGCCGAACTCGGCCTGCTGGCGATCTGGTACGTCCTCGCCTTCAACTTCGCGGCCACCACGCTCTTCGTCTTCCCCTACCTCGCGAGCTTCGAGGCGGGCACGCGGCAGGTCCTGCGCAACGCGCGGCTCATGTCGTGGAAGCACCCGCTCACCACGTTCGGGGGGCTGGCGCTGATCGGGCTCGCGGTGCTGGTCACCGTGTTCTACCCGCAGTTCACCGCCTACGGCCTCGCCTGGCTGCTGCTCGGCTTTGCCGGCATCGCGGTGCTCAACGGCTTTCTCTTCACCCGCGTCTTCTCGACTTACATCGCCGCCGCCGGGCTGGCGCAGCACGACACATAGGTTCCCGCTCCATGCAGACTTACGAGATCCGCCACTGGAACTTCATCCTCGCGGACGAGCCCGGGGCCTGGGTCAAGGGCCATGACGATTCCGGCTGGCGCAGGCTGACCGTGCCGCACGACTGGAGCGTGGAGCAGCCCTTCGCGGAGGCGCACTCGAGCGGCACCGGCTACCTGCCCGGCGGTATCGGCTGGTATCGGGCCCACATCCCGCTGCGTGACCTCGGCGAGATCGCCGACAGGCACGTGCGGCTGCGCTTCCACGGCGTCTACAAGAATGCCCGCGTCTGGGTGAACGGCTACCATCTCGGCGGGCGTCCCTCGGGCTATGCCGCTTTCTCCTTCGACCTGACCGAGATCCTCTCCTACGCAACGGGCGAGGAACTCGTGGTCAGCGTGCGCGTCGCCCATACCGACATCTCGGACAGCCGCTGGTACAACGGAACGGGCATCAACCGGCGCGTCGAGATCGAGCTCGACGAGCCGGTGCGCGTCGCCGAGTATGGCACGGCGTTCGAGACCATCGCCGCCGATCCTGGCGAGGCGACCGTCCGCATCGCACAGGTGCTGGCCAACGACACGGCCGCGCCGGTGACGGTCGAGGTCCGGCACGAACTCCGCGCCCTCACCTCGGGACGCACCCATGTCTTTACCGCGACGGCCGAGGTGGAGGCCGGTGGCACGGCGGACTGCACCGTCACCGGCCGGGTGCCACAGCCTGAACTCTGGTCCGACACGACGCCGGACCTCTACCGGCTGACGACCACCCTCGCCTGGGGTGGGGACCGGCATGGCGTCCATGAGGAGACGGTGGGCATCCGCACCTTCCGCTTCGATCCGGACCGGGGCTTCTTCATCAACGGGGAGCCGAGGACGCTGAAGGGTGTGTGCCTGCATGAAGACGCCGGCTGCTTCGGCACGGCCGTGCCGACCGAGGTGTGGCTGCGCCGGCTGCTCAAGCTCAGGCACATGGGCTGCAACGGCATCCGCATGGCGCACAATCCGCACAGCCCCGAACTCTACCGCCTCTGCGACGCCCTCGGCTTCTTCGTCATCGACGAGGCCTTCGACGAGTGGGAGAACCCCAAGAACAAGTGGTGGAAGGGCCACAACGTCTATCCGCCACGCCACGAGGGCTACGCCAGCGATTTTCCCGAGTGGGCCGAACGCGACCTCGCCAACATGGTCGACGCCCATCGCAACCATGCCTCGATCATCGCCTGGAGCATCGGCAACGAGATCGACTATCCCAACGACCCCTATGCCAGCGCCATGTTCGAGGCGATGACCGGCAACAACGACGCCAACAAGTCGGCCCGGCAGCGCGCCTACGACCCCAACCGTCCCGACGCGCGCCGCCTCGCGACCATCGCCCGCCGCCTCGCCGCCATCGTCCGGCGCAAGGACCCGACCCGCCCGGTCACCGTCGGCTCCGCCTTCCCCGAGCTCTCCCGGCACACCGGCTTCCTCGAGCCGGTCGACCTCGTCGGCTACAACTACAAGGAGCACCTGTATCCCGAGGATCACGCGAAGTTCCCGACCCAGCCCATCGTCGGCAGCGAGAACGGCCACAGCCATGCAAACTGGCGCGCCGTGGCCGACAACCCCTACATCGCCGGCCAGTTCCTGTGGACCGGCATCGACTATCTCGGCGAAACGCACGGCTGGCCGCAGCACGGCTCGCGCGCCGGCTTGCTCACCGTCGCCGGCTACGAAAAGCCCGCGTACCACCTGCGCCGCAGCTGGTGGTCGGACGAGCCGATGGCCTATATCGCGACCCGCCAGCGCCAGGGTGAACAGCGCCATATCTGGTCGCTGCCGGTCTCCCGCCGCTGGGACGAGTTTGCCGGCGGAGATGCCGAAATCCTCTGCATCTCGAACGGGACGCCTCGCCTCACCGCGGCCGGCGCCGAGATTGCGCTGGCCCGCGACGAGGACGAGGGCTGCTGGGTTGCGGCCGGCGCCCCCGCCGGCGTGCCGCTGGTGCTGGAGACACTGCGCGACGGCGTCGTGGTCGCACGCGACGCCTTCGGTCCGAGCGGCGCGGCCGTGCGCCTCGAGGCAATGGCCTGGCAGGCACCGGAAAGCGCGCTGCGCCGGCTGGCCGATGCCGGCCTGCCGCTCGAGGGTGTGGTCCAGCTCGAATGCACGCTGCGCGACGCCGATGGCGCGCCGGCGCGCGACGAGCGGCTGGTCACCGTCACGGTCGAGGGAGGCGCACTGCTCGGCCTCGAGAACGGCGACCTCGGCGACAACACCCCCTATACGAGCCCGCACCGCAGCACCTGGGAAGGCCGCCTCGTCGTGTTCGTCCGCGCCACCGGCCCCGCGACGGTCCGCCTCGACGCTCCCGGCCTCGCTGGATTGGAGGTGATAGGCGGGACCGCAAGATAATATGCTCCTGGGACAGTACCCGCGTCAGTCGCGGCGTCATGCCGGCGATCGGTGTCGTTCCAGCATGCCAGCCAGCAGCGGCGGGGCCGACCTCTCCCTTCAGGTGAGGCGGCTGCGGATCCAGTGGGCGGCGGCGGTGATGGTCATGCCGGCCTCGGGCACGGCGTCGAGCGCACCAAGATAGCCGTGATTGACGCCCCTGGCCGACCGGTGGGTGACATGGGTGCAGCGGGCATCAAGCTGGGCGGCCAGGGCATCGCCTTCGCTGCGCAGAACGTCGAACTCGGCCGTAGCGATAAAGACGGGCGGCAAGCGGCGGGTGGCTGCGCCGAGCAGGGGCGAACAGCGCCAGTCGGTGCGGTTCGCAACATCGGGGGCGTAGAGGTCGGCGAACCATTTCACGTCATCGAGCGAAAGCCCTACACGGCCGTCGCCGAACGCGCGGTAACTCTCGGTTTCGCCAATACGCGACAGGTCGGCTACCGGGTAGAAGAGCAGCACCCCGGCGAGCCGTTCGACCATGGTCGCCGCGGCAAGGGCAATCGCGGCACCAGCGCTGTCGCCGCCCACCAGCACCGAACCTTGCCCCGGGTGCAACCCGCCTGCCTCGGCCAGCACATGGCGCAGTGCGGCTTCACCATCGTCGATCGCGGCGGGAAACGGGTGCTCTGGCGCGAGCCGGTAAGCGACAGACAGGATGGCGATGCCGCTTGCCAGCGCCAGGTGGCGCAGGATGGAATCGTGGCTGTCGAGGCTGCCGGCGACGAAACCGCCGCCATGGAAATAGACCAGCACTGGCAGGTCGCGGGCGACCGTGGGCCGATAGAGCCGCGCCGGCAAGGGGCCCGTTGCGCCAACTACCGTCACCTCGGTGACCGACTCCACTGCGGGGAGCCGGGATGGCTGGCCCTGGCGGGCGAGGTTGAGCGCCCGCGCTTCAGCGATGCCGAGCTGGCTGTATTGCGGT